>NZ_JBEZYF010000033.1:0-93219 GCF_040638415.1 Kribbella sp. NPDC026596
CAACACCATGACCGGTCCCGGCACCGACAAGGGCGGTACGTCGCTCGGCCACGGGCTGCTCGAACACCAACGGGCGCTGCTCGACTGGCTCGACGGCCTCCAGACACGCCACCCGGACCTGCTGATCGAGAACTGCGCCTCGGGTGCGATGCGGATGGACTACGCGATGCTGTCCCGACTGCACCTGCAATCGACCTCGGACCAGGAACATCCGTTGCTCTACGCACCGATCACCGCAGCGGCCCCAGCCGCGGTACTACCGGAACAGGCCGGCCACTGGGCCTACCCGATCAGCGGCACCACCCAGGAGGAGTTCACGCTCGCCCTGGTGAACGGCATCCTCGGCCGCCTCTACCTCTCGGGCCACCTCAACCAGATGACGGCCGCCGAACTGGACCTGATTCGATCCGCGCTCGCCGCGCACCGCGCCGTACTCGACGATCTCGACACCCTCGTCCCCGCCTGGCCGCTAGGTCTCCCAGCCTGGACGGACGAGTGGATCGCACTGTCACTCAACGGTCCCGACGTCTCGTACCTAGCCCTCTGGCACCGCGCTCCCGGCCCATCCACCATCACTCTCCCCATCCGCCGAGCAAGGATCGATCCTCATTTCCCCACTCGCCTCACCGACTGGACCTACACCTGGACCGACGACGCACTCATCATCACCACCAACACTCCCGAACCCTCCGCCCGCGTCCTCCGCCTGACACCCACCATGGAGCGAACGTGACCGACTCGTCGCGCGGTCCGGCAACTCCGTCAGCCAGCTCTCGACCAGCTCGACGAACTGCGTCGGGCGCTCGTGATGGAGGAAGTGTCCGCAGCCGTTCCACAGGACGACTCGCGATCCGTACGGCAGTGAAAGGCTGAGGTCCCACGCGGCCATCGAGGGAACCGGCCGGACGCAGAGCAAGGGCCGACTCAACGCCGCGAGCCGCGCGGCAGCGGCCGAACGCGCACCGAAGGCGTCTGGATCCGTGTACATCCCCGCATAGCTCTCGGCCAGCACAGGTCCCGGCGTCGCGAGCAGCTGGTCGCGAACCTCGCCGGTGAGCGTCTCCAACTGACGGAGAGCTGCCTGTGGTCCGTCCTGCCTGAGCGCTGCCAGGCGCTGCCTGAACGTCGCTGCTTCTTCCTCATCCGCGCCGTACGCAGGATCAACGACGACAACCGCTGCGACCAGCTCCGGGTACTCGAGGGCGAGCTCGGCGACGATCTGCCCACCCATCGAGTGCCCGATCGCCACGACCGGACCAAGATCCAGCCGTTCGACGAGCGCCGCGAGGTCTCGTGCGTAGTCCGATGGCCGATACCCGTGCCCGGGTACGGGCGAGCGTCCGTGACCGCGCAGGTCGACCGTGACGACCCGGTGCCGCGCGAAGCTCAGGCCGCTCCAAGCCCGGCCGTCACCACCCCAGCCATGCACGAGCAGCAGCGGGTCACCGGCGCCGGTGTCGGTCAACCAGAGCGGGACCGTGACGGGATCCGTCATCAGGACTCACGAGCTTCGACAACCGCCGTCATGAATGGCAGCATAGTTAACGTTTTCTACGCGGTGCCAGGACAGAAATTTTCGACCGGGACAAAGGGGTGGCGCGTGGCCAGAGTGAGCCTCGGGAACCGTCCGACGGTGAAGGACGTCGCCGCGGCCGCCGGCGTCAGCGCCACGACGGTTTCGAGGGTGCTCGGCGGCACCTATCCGGTGAGCGCCTCGACCCGCAAACGGGTGCTGCGGGCCGTGCAAGACCTCGATTACGTGATCAACGCGCAGGCCCGCGCCCTGGTCGGTGGCTCGACCCGAACTGTCGCGTTCGTGGTCCGCGATCTGGTCGGCCCGTTGTTCGCCTACATCGGGCAAGGCGTCGAGCAGCAGGCCACCGCCGAGGGCCGGCTGTGCCTGGTGTGCACTCATCACGGCGATCCGGACCGCGAACTGGAGATCATCGAACTGATGCGCGAGCAACAGGCCGAGGCGGTGGTGCTGGTCGGCGGCGGACTGCGTACTGCGGAACACATCGAGCGCATGGCACAGATCGCTCGGTCCCTGGAGCGGGTCGGGTCCCGCCTGGTGCTCTGCGGACGTCCGCCGATCGGCCCGGATGCCCCGGCAACCGTCGTCGAGTACGACAACGAAGGCGGAGCGTTCGCGGTGACGAACTACCTGCTCTCGCTCGGTCATCGCCGCATCGCGTTCGTCGGAGCCGCGGAGCCTGAACACACCACCACCAGCGCGCGTTTCAACGGCTTCAGCCGCGCCCACGCGGCACACGATCTGGCCGTCGATCCCGACCTCGTTGTCGGCGGCAACTTCGATCGCGAGTCCGGTTACCGTCACGCCAAGGCGTTGCTGGCCAGGGACACCGGCATGACCGCCGTCATCGGCATCACGGACATGGTCGCGACCGGTGTCCTCGCCGCGCTCCGCGAGGCGGGCCTGCGGGTTCCCCAGGACATCTCCGTCGCCGGGTACGACGACATCCCCCTCAGCGCCGACCTCAGCCCAGCTCTGACGACGGTACGCATCCCCCACGAGGAGCTCGGGCGTGCCGCCGTACGGCTCGCACTCCATCGCGACGAGTACGCGCTGGATCAGCACATGATGCTCGGGACCCACGTGGTGATCAGAGCGTCGACCGCTCCGCCCAACGGTCAGACGCGAAACTAGACTCGGCATGGACGGCACGGGAGAGCGAGGACCATGGCACGCAGGAGTACGGCGGGGACGGGCGCCGACGACCGCACCGTCAGCCGTCGCAAGTCCTCGACCTCCCCCACACTGGCCGATGTCGCCGCGCACGCCGGAGTATCGCCCGCGACGGTTTCCCGCGTTCTGGCCGGCAACTACCCGGTCTCCCGTTCGGCGAACCAGCGCGTCATGCGATCGATCCGCGAGCTCAACTACTCCGCCAACACCCACGCCCGAGCCTTGGCCGGAGTGCAGTCGAAGACCATCGCCTTCATCCTCGCCGATGTCCGCGGGCAGTCTTTCGCGGACGCGGCACACGGGGTCGAGCAGGAGGCGTCACGCCGTGGATGGCTCAGCCTGATCGGAACCACCCAAGGCGATCCGGTGCGTGAGCTCGCCCTGGTGCAACTGATGCGTGAACAGCGCGCCGGCGCTGTGATCCTCATCGGTGGTGTGACCGCTGAAGCCGCTGATTACCGCACGAAGATGAAGGATCTGGCCCGCTCACTACACTCCGCCGGTTCGCTTCTCGTGCTGTGTGGACGACCTCCACTGGGCGAGGACGTGCCCACCGCCGTGATCGAGTACGACAACGAGCAGGGCGCCTACGCGATGACCAGCCATCTGTTGTCCCAGGGCCACCGCCGGATCCTCTTCCTTGCCGGTCCCGAGCGCCAGAGCACCAGCATCCAGCGGCTGTCGGGACATCGGCGAGCCCTCCTCGACTTCGGCGTACCGGACGCCGCGGGGTTGGTTGAGCACGGTGTCTTCACCCGGGCGTCCGGCTATCAGCTGACGAAGGCCAGGCTGACCGCGGGTCAGGACTTCACGGCGGTTTTCGCGGCCACCGACGTCGTGGCCGCTGGTGTCTACGCGGCTGCTGCCGAGTGCGATCTGAGCGTCCCCGGGGATCTCTCGGTGGTCGGTTACGACGACGTCGAGCTGGCGCAGGACCTCCGCCCCCGCCTGACCTCGGTCCACGTGCCTTACGAGGAGCTCGGACGAACGGCGGCGAAGATCGCGCTGGACTCCCAGCACCAACAGCCCGACTGGACCGGAGACCACCGGCTCTTCAGGACCCATGTGGTGGTCCGCGACTCGGTCAGCAGGCTCGGCTGAACGGGCGACCGTTCAGCGCCTTTGCCGCAGGTCAGCCAGCGGCCATGGATCGTGCCGGAGGCGCGCCGTCGAGGATCGCCGCGAGGACGTCCGAGAGCGACAGTTCGGCACCGGCGTGGAGTATGACGCACGGGATCTCATAGGCCGCGAGATACGCCCGCTGGCCGTCGGTGAAGTCGACGTCGATGCCGATGACGCCACGGGTGCCCCGGGCGAAGAGCTGCTCCAGCCACAGCCGGGGTACCGGCTCCCCGGCATCAACCGTGGTGACGACGACGGCCAGCCCCGGCTCCCGGGCGAGCCCGGCCAGGCCGGCGAGAACCTCGCCGGCCCAGCCGTTCCGCTGAGTCGCGACCACAACGTCGACCAGGCTCGACTCGTCGCGCCGGTTGCTCGTAGCACCGGATTCCAACGCGTACCCGGCACGGCGCAGTGCGTCACGCACCCGGGCCCTGGTCGCCGGCGCGACGTCCGGATAGGCGCGCAAGACTTTCGAGACCGTCGAGATCGACACACCGGCGTCGCGGGCGACCACTGCGAGCTTCCTCCGTGGGGCGGACATCGAGAACGACCTCACTGACCCTTGAGATACGCGTTCGCCTGCTTCTCCATCTCAGCCTGAAGGTCGGCGAGTCCGGCCTTGTCGACCGCCTTCTTCAGCGTGTCGAGGCCCTTGTCGACGTCGACCGCGCCGATCCACAACGGATTGCCGTACTGCGTCATCGCCGCGCTGACCTGACTGTCCTGCCGTTTCACCGCGGTCACGTCCGGGACGAACGACGCGTACGGATCGAGGGTGAAGTTGCCGTAGCTCTGCGCCCATTCGAACCACGCATCCTCGGTCGGCGTGATGTCCTTGATCTTGAGCTCGAGCTTCTGTCGCCAGCACAGCGCGTAACCGGGGAATCCGTACTGCGAGAGCTGCTCGAACTTGTCCGGCCCGGCCGGCTTCCAGTCCTTGCCCTCGACACCGTAGCTGAGCAGATCGTGGTTCTCCTTGATGGAGACCCAGTCCTCCAACTGCATCGCGCGCTCGTTGCTCTGTCCTTTGGCGTTCAGGACCACGAAGTTGTCGGCCTGGAAGGTCTGGTTGGGCTTGGCGTCCTTGCCACCGCGCAGTGGTACGACGTTGGCGATCTGCGCCGCCGGGACGGCCTTGCGCAGCGGGGCCAGCGACTGGGACGACAGGCCGTCGGTCATCGCCCACCGGGTCGCGATGCGGCCGGCCTCGAACTGCGAACCGATCGTGCTCGAGTCCACGTTCAGTGCGTCCTTGTTGATGATGCCGTCGAGGTAGTACTGGCGTACCTTGCGCAGCGCGTCGACGACCCCCGGAGCCTCCCAGAAGGGAATCGGCCGGGCCGAGCCGGTGCTCTTGCCGTCCTGCGCCAGGAAGAACGGGAAGGAGCCACCGCTGAAGGTCTGCACGCTGACGTGCGGGTTCTCCCAGTCGTGCTGATTCAGCCAGCCGACCGGCGCGAAGGCGACCAGCAACTTGGGCATGTTGGAGGAGATACCGACCGGCGTGATCTTCTCCTTCTGCTTGACGTCGTACCAGTACTTCTCCAGCTGGTCGTACGTCGAGATCTCGCCGAAGCCGAGCTTGTCCGCCAGGTCCTGGCGCACTGTGAAGTGGTGGAACCGGGCGGCGGAGTTCACCTGTGGGATCCCGTACAGCTTGCCGGACCACTTGTTCTGCTCGAGCAGCTGTGGATCGAGGTTCTTGCTCAGGTTCGGGTACTTCTTGATCAGGTCGCCGACCGGAACCAGCGACTTGCTGGCGACCAGCTGGATCATGTTCAGCCAGCGCGCTTGCAGCGCGGTGTCGAAGTTCTCGCCGGCGGTGAACTTCAGCAGCGCCTGCTGCTGATAGTTGGACCACGCGATGAACTGTGGCGCGATGGTGAAGCCGAGATCCGTCTTGAGCTTCTCGTTGACCTTCGCAAGGACTGCGTCCCAGCCGGTGGGGGCGTCACCGGGCAGCAGCAGCGCGAGTGTGTCTGTGGTCTTTCCGGAGCCGGTCGACGAGTCTCCACAACCGCTCAGACCGAGCATGGCTGCGAGGGACAGGCCACCACCGGCGGCCAAGAAGCCGCGCCTACTGAGGCCGGCTGGAGATGTGGCGGGCACAATGCCTCCTGAAGAGTGGTGGGAACCATCAGCCTTTGGTGGCTCCCAAGGTGATGCCTTTGACGAAGTAGCGCTGCGCGAACGGGTACGCGAGCAGGATCGGGCCGATGGTGACGACCGTGAGTGCGAGCCGGAGCTGGTAGACCGGCGTCGTCTGTTGCGCCGCTGTGGGCAGCATCTGCGAGAACGACACGTTCGAGATCAGGTTCTGCAACAGCAGCGGTAGCGGGTACTTGTGGACGTCCGACATGAACAACAGTGCGGTGAACCACTCGTTCCAGTAGTGGACCGCGTAGAACAGGCCGACGACGGCCAGGATCGGCTTCGACAACGGCAGACCGATCCGGAAGAAGATCTGCATCTCCCCCGCACCGTCGACCCGCGCCGAGTCGAGGATCTCCTCCGGCAACTGGCGGAACGCCGACACCTGGATGAACACCAGGAAAGGTGCCACCAGCAACGGCAGGATCACTGCGAAGTAGCTGTTCTGCAGTTTGAGGTACTGGGTGACCAGCAGGTACAGCGGCACGAGCCCACCGCTGAACAGCATCGGGATGTAGGCGAAGATCGCCAGCGGCCGGCTGACGTACGGCAACCGCCGCGCGATGACCCAGCTCAGCCCGGACGTGAAGCTCAGCGCCAGCATCGTGCCGACGAGGGTGATGAAGATGCTTGCGACGTATGCGCTGACGAGTGTCGGACCGGTGAAGATCAGCTGGTACGCCGCGGTCGAGAACGGGTGTGGGAGCAGGCTGTATCCCTTGACTGCCAGGGTCTGCTCGTCGGTGAACGATCCCGAGACGATCACCCAGAACGGAACCAGGCAGACGAGCATGAACAGGCCGACGCCGACGATGCTGATGACGGTGAACGGTTCCAGGCGACGGGAACGTCGCTTGACCGAGGTGCGCTCGGTCGCCTTGGCCAGGCTCGAGGTCATGGTGGTCACAGCAGACTCGTCTCCTTGGAGTACCGGCGCTGGATCAGCACCGCGGTCGACACCAGAACGAAGCCGACCACCGACTGGAAGAGGCCGATCGCCGCGGTGGTGCCGAAGTCACCGATCTGGCGCAGGGACCGGAAGACGTAGGTGTCGATCACGTCGGTGGTCGGGAACAGCGTGCCGTTGTCCCCGACAATCGCGTAGATCGTGCCGAAGTCTCCGTAGAAGATCCGGCCGACGCCCAGCACCAGCAGGACCGCGGCCGTCGGCTTCAGCAGCGGGAGGGTGATCCGCAGCGCCATCTGCGCGCGGCTCGCACCGTCGATCTGGCCGGCTTCGTACACGTCCTCGGGTATCGACGTGATCGCGGCCAGGAAGATGACGCTCATATAGCCGCCCAGCTGCCAGACCTTGACGAACGTCAGGATCCACGGCCATGGTCCCGGCTCCGTGTACCAGCTGACCGTCGGTAGACCGAAACCGGCGAGCGCGTCGTTGACGACGCCCCCGGATCCCGCGGGCCCCGACAGCAGGACCTGGAGCATGATCGCGATGACGACGGGCGAGACGAAGTACGGGAAGAAGATGGTCGACTGTGCCGCTCGCTTGAAGAAGCGGCCGCGGATCTCGTTCAGCATGATGGCCAGCGTCACTCCGGCGGCGAGCGTCGCGGCGAGGAACAGGACGTTCAGCACGATGGTGTTGAGGAGGATCCGCTGCGCATCGCCGGAGCTGAAGAAGTAGCGGAAGTTGTCCAGCCCGTTCCACGGACTCCCGAAGATGCCCTTGCGGATGTCGAACTCCTTGAACGCCACCACCAGGCCGGCCAGCGGCGCGTAACTGAAGACCAGGAAGAACGCGACCGCGGGCACTGCCAGCAACCCCAGCCAGAGGCTGGAGCGAACAGGGGTCCGAGTGGTCATGGCAAGGGCTCCTTCAGCGGAAGATCTAGAAAGCGCTTTCCATCTGCCGAGAAGGTAGCGCTGGCATCTAGACGTGTCAAGGCGTAGCAATCGTTGTCTTTTGTTCTCAGGCTGCGCGGTCGAGATCGGCAGCGCCGATCCCGAAGCGGAGCGGCTCGCCCGCCACGAACCGGCCCAGCTCATCCGCGACGCAGAGGCCGAGACGCGCAAGTTCGTTGCCGTGCGAGCCGGCGATGTGCGGGGTGACGAACGCGTTCGGCAGCGTGAACAACGGTGAGTCGCCCGGCAGCGGTTCAGGTTCCGTGACATCGAGGACCGCCGTGATTCGCCCGGAGATCAGCTCCGCGGTCAACGCCTCGGTGTCGACCAGTTGCCCCCGCGCGGTGTTGATCAGCGTCGCACCGTTGCGCAGCAGGGCGAGTTCGGATCGCCCCAGCATCTGGTGCGTTTCCATGGTCAACGGGGCGTGCACGCTCACGATGTCGCTGGTGCTCAGCAGTGTCCGGAGATCGACGGCCGGTACGCCGAGATCCTCGGCGTACGGGTCGTACACCTGGACCCGGAACCCGAACGGTTGCAGCAGATCGAGCACCTGCCGGCCGATCCGCGAGGCACCGATCAGTCCGACCGTACGGCCATGATTGCCGACGTGCGAATGGATGTAACCGAGCTGGAAGGTTCGATCGCGGCGATATCGCTCCCGCAGGCCGAAGGCACCTTTGCCGGCGAGCAGGATCGCGCCGAGCGTGAACTCCGCGACCGGCACGGCGTTCGCCGCCGCGGCGGACGAGACCGCGATGCCACGCTCCCAGACTTCGCGGCTCAGGTGACCCTTCACGCTCCCGGCGGCGTGCAGCACGGCCCGCAGCTTCGGGGCCGACTCCAGGAACCGGTGATCGACGACCGGGCATCCCCATCCGGTGACCAGAACCTCCACGTCGGCCAGGCGATCCAGGACCCGAGGGTCGTCGAACCGGTCGACGGGGCCGGCCGGATCGAAGAACGCGAACTGCTCGAGGCGCCGGCGGACGTCCTCGGGGAACAACAGCGGCCAATGCTCAGCGGACATGGCGACGAGCGCCGGCAGTTTTTCGGCTACGGGAGGCATGCCGTCAGGTTGGCATAGAAAACGTTAACTATCAGGGGAGCAAAAATTTCGGGAGCTGCTGCGCGCTGGCGGCCGCGGGGCGCCGGTGCGAGGCTCCGACGCGTCCGATCCCTCCCGCTTCCGGGCCGTCACAACGCTGGAGAGTGTCCCGATGGCTTTTCTGAGATCGACCGTACTGGCCGCCGCCCTCGCGGCGCTGCTCGCAGCCGTCGGCGTCGTACCGGTCGCCGCCACGCCCTCGGCGCCGACCGATGATCGGTTGCCGACGCTGACGCCGGTGACATCAAGCGCCGGCTTCGTCCATCCCGGGCTGGCCGTGAGCGCGTCGTCCCTGGAGCTCGCTCGCAAGCAGACGCGTGCCGGGGTCGAACCGTGGGCCTCGTACTACGCCGCGATGACCGCCACATCGTACGGCTCCCGGACCTTCAGCTCCCGCAACCTGGGGACCGTGGTCGACCGGCCGGCCGGCAGCGCCTTCAATTCGCAGGGCATCGAGTCGCGATTCATCGACGACGCGTTCCGTGCCTATACGCAGTCGATCCAGTACTTCATCACCGGCGATCCGGTCTACCGCGAGAACAGCCTCAAGCTGATCCGGATCTGGGCGCACATGGATCCGAACGCCTACGTCTACTACCCGGACGCGCACATCCACAGCGGCGCGCCGCTGATGCGCATGCTGGCCGCCGCCGAGATCCTGCGCTACTCGACTGTCACCGGACCGGCCGACGACGGTTACGACCTCCGATGGAGCGACAGCGACACCGCGGATCTCACCAGCAACCTGATCGTGCCGCTCACCCAGACGTTTCTCTACCGCAACCGCAACTTCATGGGCCAGCACAGCTACTCGCTGATCGGCGCGATCGCCGGCTACATCTTCACCGACAATCTCGCCCGCTATCGCGAGGCGGTCGAGTGGTTCTCGGTCAACTCCGGCAACCCCGACGACGACACCAACGGTGCGCTCAGCAAGGTCATGCCGGTGATCGCCAAGGACGATCCGCGGAACCCGTACCACAAGTCGTTCGTCCAGTTGCAGGAGATGGGACGCGACCAGGCCCACGCCTGGGACGACGTGACCATGCTGACCCAGCTCGCCCGCGTCATCGACGTCCAGGGAACCGAGCTCGATCCGGTCCGCGGCACAGTATCGACGCGGCGCGACGCGGTCTCGGTCTACGCCTTCGGCGGCAACCGGCTGCTGCGTGGCTCCGAACAGTTCTTCGCGTTCATGATGGGCAAGACGATCCCGTGGATCGACACCACCCAGCGCGGCGGCGTGCTGTCCCAGGCATACCGCGGACGGATCTTCGACCCGACCAACGAGCTCTACACCATCTACAAGCAGAAGCTGGGTCCGGCCGTCGCCGCGGTCGCGCCGAGCATCACCGAACTGGCCACCACCCAGGACGCGGGCGCGCAGTTCTACTGGGGCACTTCGCCGTACAACTTCTGGAACAGCAACCCGGACTTCAACCCGGACTCGTGGCTGTCCTTCCCCGCCTCCATCGCCGGATCGACTCCTCCCGTCCAACACGACGCACTTGTGCAGGCGGAGACACGGACGACTCCCCTCACACCTGGTACGTCGGTTGGCGGCGGGTTCGTCCGCATGCGACCCCGCTCGACCGGCACGACGATCGCCGTACGGACGTTGCTGTACGACAATCGCAATGGCTACAGCCCAGTCGGCGTCCGGATCCGCACGAACGGCACAGCCACCCTGCAGATCCGGAAAGAACAGGGACTCGATCCCTACTACACGCTGACGCTCCCGGACACGCACGGCGCCTGGCGGTACATCACCTACGACATGGACACGAGCAAACTCCGCGGAAGCACCGGCGGTGAGTACCTCGCGTACTACACGGTCGTCGGATCACCTGCGGTCACCGTCGACATCGACGCGATCAACCTTCAGGCGAAGACGCAGCTCTCGCCTCCACGGTTCACGCAAGGCTCTGACGTCCGGCTGCTCGCGATCGCCGGTGAACCGCTCTCTTCGACGCTGCCGGCTGCCGACTCCGACCAACTGTCCTATGCCGCCGGGACGGGGCTACCGGCGGGCGCAACTCTCGACCAGACAACCGGCGCCCTGACCTGGCAGCCGACCGCAGGACAGGTCGGTGATCACGACACGTTCGTCGTCGCATCCGACGCAACCACGGACGCCGTCCTGCGCGTGCGACTGACCGTCAGCGCGACCCGCCACGACGCCGTGAACGCCGCGCTGACGGGATACGACAGCGGTACGACGTACGTCCGATCCGCACGCTCTGCCGTCGACACGGCGAGGGCGGCCGCCGAGGCAGACATCGCAACCGCGGACCCGGCGACCTTCGCAGCAGATCTCGTCACACTGCAGACCGCGGTGGCTCGGCTGGAGAAGCTGACGCCGACCATGGCCGACGACGGCTCGTTCGACTATTGGGGCCGTGCCACCTCCCCATCGCTGTCTCAGGTTGCCCTGGGCAACATGCTTGACGGCGACTTCAACACCATCTCCGGCGACCTGACCGCTCCGGCGATCATCGACCTCGGTGCCGGCTTCCGGGTCACCGCCGACGCATTCGGGCTGCAGGCCCGGTACAACTTCGGCAACCGCACCCAAGGCGCCAACGTGTACGGCTCGAACGACGGCAGGACCTGGACCCTGCTCACGTCGCGCGAGACCACCGACACCTCCGATCAAGGTTTCGCGCTCGAGAAGATCCCGGTCCGCGACGAGGCCAAGGGGATGAGCTTCAGGTTCCTCAAGATTCAGGTCGACCATCCCGGCGTGCCCACGGACCCGGCGTACCCGGGACTGTCGAGCTTCAGCGAGTTCCGGATCTACGGCCAGCGGCTCGAGATGAGTACTGCGATGAACTCGGTGTCGATCGCATCCGACGACAGCGACCCGAAACGCGCCCAGAACCGCGACACCGTCACACTGACGATGACCGCGACCGAACCACTGAGCCACGTCGAAGCCTCGGTCGAGGGTCTTGAAGCTCAGGTCACCGTCCAGGACAGCCGGCACTGGAAGGCGATGGTCACGCTGCCCGACGACGTCGCCTACGGTCGCACGCTTCGCTTCACCGTCGACTACACGACCGTGGCCGGCCAGACCGGCGCAACGATCGTCGACACTACCGACGGCACGTCGCTCGATCTCTGGAACACGCGCGTCCGCACAGTCGAGGTGCAGCAAGGCTGGGTGGTCGCCTCCAGTCCGGCCTTTCCCGGCGTAGGCACTCCGGAGGCCAACGGCTGGCGGATGTTCGACGGGAACCTCAACACTTTCACCGACACGACATCCGGCAACGGATGGGTCTGCGTCACTCCCCCGACCGGCACGAACCTGACCTTCGACACCGTTCGGCTCCACCCCCGTAGCAATCTCCCGGGCCGCGCCAACGGCGACCTCGTCCAGGGGTCGGCCGATGGCGGCACGACCTGGACGACCCTGACCACGATCAACGGCATCACCGACGGCAACCAGTGGTACATCTTCCCGCTGGCCAGTCGGGCGTCGTACCCGATGATCCGCATCACCGACCCACACGGCGGCTTCACCAACCTCGCCGAGGTCCAGCTCCTCGTCGGCCCATAGTCTGCCCCGACCACTACGCGAAAGCCGCCGCGGTGGGCGCTGGGATTCGCCGCAAGATGACCAGCGGGATCGGGCGGTCCGTCCGCGAGCCGAACCGTCCGACATCCGGGTAGCGGGCCACCACCTGCTGCCAGAGCTCGTCGCGCTCGACCCCGCCCGCTTCTGTCGCGTGAACCGCAACGACGTCGGTGCCGATCTCGACTGCGGCGTCCGGATGGGTTCGGAGATTGTGCAGCCAGGCGGGATCGCTCGGCTGGCCTCCGTTGGACGCGACGATGACCACGCGGTCGCCGGCATGGCAGGAATACACCAAGGGCGTGACCCGCCGCGTGCCGGTTCGCGCCCCGACGTGGTGCAGGAGCAGGACGGGCGTTCCAGCCAGGGGCCCGCCCAGCCGGCCGCCGTTCGCGCGGAACTCGGCGACCACCTGGCTGTTGTCCGGACCTGTCATGAGGCGAATCCGTAGGTCAGCGCGACCTTGCCACGGTCGAGCTTCCGCACCTCGAGCAGCTCGGCACTGCGTCGTGGTGAGGTCGCGAACAGCGCGGTGCTGTCCGTACCGGCGACGAGCGGGTACGTGATCAACCGCAGCTCGTCGACCAGGCCGGCGTCGATCAGGGACGCGGCGATGCGCGCTCCACCGACAAGGTAGATGTCCTTGCCCGGCTCCTGCTTGAGCGCGGCCACGTCGTCGACCGAACGCAGGAAGGTCGTGTTCGGCCACGACGTGGTCTGCAGGGTGCTGGACAGCACGTAGTGGGGCGTCTGCTTGATGAAGTCGGCCCACTCCCGCTCGGCCGGCGTCGGCGGCTCGCTGGTGAGCCACGCCGGCGTCTGTGGCTTGGTCTGGATCCCGGTCCAGTACGACTCGTAGCCGGGGTACATGCCTCCGCCGAGCAGGCAGGCGTCGATCTGCGGCGTCAGGCCGTAGTCCTCCGACCAGGCCTCGACCCAGTCGGCGGTGCCGTCCGGGCCCTCCACCTTCGCGTCGAGTGACATCTTCATGGCGGCGATGAGCTTGCGCATTGTGTCCTCCGTCTGTGGTGCGGCCGCCCGTCCGTCGGACGGCCTACACAGACAGACCCGCACCGGTCCGCCGATTCGTCGCGCGCAGCGAAAGTTCTATTCGGACGGCAGTCCGAACGCCGGGAACAGGCCGGGATCCTGGAACGCGACCATGCGCGTAATGCCGGTGGGAGAGACGCTCAGCACGATCACCGCGTGCGGGTGGTGGACACCATCGGGACCGCGCGAGTACACGCCCAGCGCGTCCTGATCGTTGGCCCGGGTCCGGACGGTGCGCAGACCACCAGGCTCGAGCAGCAGGGTGGCACCGAGGAAGCGGGCTGCCGGATCGCGGCCGGCGAACCAGGTCAGCAGCGGCGGCATCTCCAGGACGGCGTCCACGCGCAGCAGCTCGGCGACCGCCGAGACGTCCGCACGCTCGATCGCTGCCGCGAACCGCTCGACGAGTCCACGCCGCTCCGCCTCGCCCGGCTCCGCGACGTCGTCGACGGCCGGCGTCGAGCGGGCCACGTCGGCACGCGCCCGCCGCAGTGCGCTGTGCACGGCGGTCGGGGTCGTCTCCAGCAACTCGGCAACCTCGGCAGCCGACCACTGCAGGACATCGCGCAGGATCAGGACGGCGCGGGACCGCGCCGAGAGATGTTGCAACGCGGCGACGAACGCGAGCCGGATCCCCGCTCGCGACATCGCAACCGCCGCGGGGTCGTCCGGGAGGTCACCGAGGAGAACGTCCGGGTACGGCTGCAGCCACGCCACCTCCGGTCCGGCCACCAAGGGCACGTCCGGGTCGGTGCTCGGTGCGCCGAGACCCGATGGCAGCGGCCGACGGCCACGGCGCTCGATCGCGGTCAGGCAGGCGTTCGTGGCGATGCGATACAGCCACGTCCGAGCCGATGACCGGCCCTCGAAGCCGTCGTACGACCGCCAGGCCCGCAGGTAGGTCTCTTGCACCGCGTCCTCGGCCTCGTCGATCGAACCGAGCATCCGGTAGCAATGCGCGAGCAACTCGCGGCGGTACGTCGCGGTGAGCTCGGTGAACTCGACACTCGTCGTCACAACTTCCCAGGCTACTGGGGCTCAACGCCTCCCCGATCCGACCCGCCTTCACGCGAGTACTCGAACCGCCGCGATCGAGGACGGCCCGATCGTCGAGACCCACGTCTACAGGCCAGGCTTGTTCCCGCCACACCTATAGACCGGTCGACCATTTGCACCGCCAAGTTTCGGACGGCCAGCGCCTCACGCCGGGCGGTCCGCGCCGCGCTCGGCCGCCGGGGCAGGCTTGACACTCCTGCCTCGGGAGTCTCGCAGCAACGCGAGGGCGATCGCGGGGAACACCAGCACCGAGAGCAGTCCGGCGCAGACCAGTGCGGCGGCGGTCACTGGTCCCATCAGACCGGTGACGACGCCGATCTGCGTCGCGGTCACGATGAACGGCAGCGACGTCGCCTGCAGGAGGGCTGTTGCCGCAGTCGCCCGGCCGCCCAGGGTGCGCACAGCCAGGTACGCCGGTACGCCGCGGACGACGAGCAGCGCGATCAGGAACAGCGGGACGCGAGCCAGCGCGGCCGGGTCCTCGAGCAAACCACGCAGGTCCAGCCGCAGCCCACTGGTCACGAAGAACACCGGGATCAAGAAGCCGTAGCCCAGGGCCTCCAGCTTGATCCGGAACCTTGGATGTGACGAGGCGTCCCGATCGACCAAGCCGACGACCGCACCGGCCAGGAAGGCACCGAGGATCGTCTCCAGACCGAACCGCTCGGCCAGCGCGACGAATGCGACCAGCAGTACGACCGCGGCCCGGACCCGGATCTCGGCGGTGGTGTCCTGCAACCGCACCAGCACACTGCCGAGCCGTCGCGACCGTCCGGCGGTAGCGACCGCGAGTCCGGTGACAACTACGAGCAATGCGAACAGACCGACCATCACCAAGCGCTCACCAGCACTGCCGCCCTCGGTCGAGAACACCAGTGACAGCACCAGTACGGCGGCGAAGTCGGCGACTGATGCGGCTGCAATGGTGAACTGCCCGACTGCGGTGTCCGCCTTCCGCGCGTCCTTGAGCACTGGCACCACCAGACCCAACGACGTCGCCGACAGCGCCACCGCGAGCAGCAGTGCGCTGTTTACCCAACCAACTGCCGAGAACACCGCACTGGTGATGCCACCCAGCACGAGTGTGACCAGATAGCCCAGTACGGCGAGACGCAGGACCTGTCCGCGCAGTTGGTGGACGTCGATCTCCAGCCCGGCCAGGAACAGCAGAAAGGCCAGGCCGAGCACGGCGACGATCTGGACCGGCAGGTCGACCTCGACCCATCCGAGGCCGTGCGGTCCGACCACGATGCCCGCCACGATCTCGAGGACCACGGCCGGCACCCGGAGCCGCGGGGCCAATCCGAGCAGCAGCGGCGCGAGAAGTGCGATCAACACGACCGCGAAAAGGTTGGTGAACTCCACATCCGGCATATCGGATCAGTGCCGGCGCACCAGGCGGACGTTACAGCTCAATCCCGCGGGAACGTGCGGAACGCGTCCAGCAAACGGTCGCGAGTCGTGGCCGAAAGGCTCTCCGGCTCGACCTCGCCGACCTCGGCGATCGTACGGCGCATCTGCTCGACGTAGATGTCACAGCCGTCGCAGAGCGCGAGGTGTTCGACGAAACGCTGTTCGGTGTCCGGATCCAGGGCACCTTCGAGGTAGGCGGTCACCAATTCGACCAGTTCAGCGCATGTCATGAGTCGTCTCCGGCCGTGCTGAAGTACCGCTCGAGCCGGCCGCGGACTGCTGCGCGTGCCCGGTGGAGAAGGACGCGCTGATTGGCCATCGAGATATCCAGCAACGCGCACACGTCTTCCGCCTTCTGTCCGTCGATGTCACGCAAGGTCAGCACCACCTGCTGCCGGGCCGGCAGGTTGTCGATCGCCGCTGCCACAGTAGCTCTGACCTCGTGCGCGAGTACCTCGGTCTCGGTGGTCGGCCAGCGTTCCGGAAAGGCCAGCCAGCCGCCCGGATACTGGTCGTCCGGACCTCGGAAGCGGCTCGGATCGACGGTCGGATCGTGGTCCGGTCCGAGGCTGGCCCACGGCATGGTCCGCTGCTCCGCGGACTCTCGCTTGCGAGCGATGTTGACCAGGATCCGGTAGACCCAGGTCCGCAACGACGAGCGGCCCTCGAACCGTTCGATGCCCTGGAAGACCGCCAGCCAGGTGTCCTGCACGACGTCCTCGGCGCTCGCCGCGGTCGACACGAACGAGCGGGCCAGTCGCAGCATCGAGCCTGACCAGCCGTTCAGCAGGCACGCGAACGTCTCCTCGTCCCCGGCCCGCAGCCCGGCGACGAGGACGTCGTCCGCCGGCAGAACCACCCCCACAAGCCGACGGTACAAAAACAACAGGCTCAGCGGTACTCCGGGTTCTCGAAGTCGAAGCGGCAGCCCGCGTCCCACTCGGACCGCTGGTTGCCGTACGCCGGGACGCCGCCGGCGTCCTTCAGCATCCTTGCCAGATGCAACAGGTTCCAGGTCATGAAGGTCGTGTTCCGGTTGGTGAAGTCGTTGTCCGGCCCGCCTGATCCGTCGTCCAGGTACGACGGACCCGGCCCGGCCTCGCCGATCCACCCGGCGTCGGCCTGTGGTGGGATCGAGTAGCCGAGGTGCTGCAAGGAGTAGAGGATGTTCATCGCGCAGTGCTTCACGCCGTCCTCGTTGCCCGTGATCAGGCACCCGGCGACGCGTCCGTAGTACGCGTACTGCCCGTGTTCGTTGAGAATCGAGGAGTTGCCGTACAAGCGCTCGATCACCTGCTTGGTGACCGAACTGTTGTCACCCAGCCAGATCGGCCCGGCGATCACCAGGATGTCGGCCGCCATCACCTGCTCCTGGATCGCCGGCCACGCGTCCGTGGCCCAGCCGTGCTCGGTCATGTCCGGCCAGACGCCGGTGGCGATGTCATGGTCGATCGCCCGGATCACATCGACCTGGACGCCCTGCTTCTCCAGGATCTTCCGGCTGACGTCGATCAGGCCCTCGGTATGGCTGACCGCGGGTGAGCGCTTCAAGGTGCAGTTGACGTACAGCGCGCGGAGGTCGTCGTACTCGGTCATGGTCTCTCCTTGGTGGTCAGAGCAGCTCGGCGTCCTGCTCGACGCAGAGCAGGGCGGGTCCCGTGGCCGCGAACAGGTCGGTCATCGCGTTGTCGAGCTCGCCGCGGCGGGTGACGCGGATCCCGGTCGCGCCGCAGAGTTCGGCGTACGACGCCCAGTCGGGGTTGCGCAGTGAGGTGTGCCAGACGGGGTAGTCGGCGGCGAGTTGTTCCTTGCTGATCTTGCCGAGCGAGTGGTTGTCGAGCAGCACGTGCTTGATCGGGATCCCGTACTTCACCGCGGTCGTCAGCTCGGCCGCGTACTGGCCGAACCCGCCGTCACCGGTCACCGCGACGATCTGTCGCCCGGGCGCCGCCGCCCAGGCGCCGAGGGCGGCCGGATAGCCGAAGCCGATCGAACCGAGGTACCCGGACATCAGCACCGGCTGCCCCTTCGACTCCAGGTACCGGCCGAGCGAATAGGCATGGTTCCCGACGTCGACGGTCACCACCGCGTCCGCAGGCAGGTGCCGGGACAGCGCATCGAACACGGCGGCCGCCGAGACGCCCCGGCCGCGGTCGTCGTTCACCCGTCGCTGCTTCTCAGCACGCCAGATCGCCCAGCGTTCGGCGACGTCGGGCCGCTGGTCCTCCGCCTTGGTGTCCGCGAGCCGGCCGGTGAGAGCGGAGAGGGTGAGTGCGGCGTCGCCGAGTACATCGACGGTCACTGCGTCGAAGCGCCCGATCGCGGCGTGGTGGTCGTCGATCTGCACGATCGGCTTGTACGCCGCGATCCCGGTGTGGTTCGAGAACGACGCGCCCACCACGATCAGCAGGTCCGACTCGTTCATCAGCCAGCTGGCCACCGGCGTGCCGCTGCGACCGAGCACGCCCGCGCCGAGCGGATGGGTGTCGGGGACGAGCCCCTTGGCTTTGAAGGTGGTCAGCACCGGTGCGCGCAGACGCTCCGCCAGCTCACGGACCTCGTCCTCGGCGCCACGTGCGCCGTGTCCGGCAATCAGCACCGGGCGCCGGGCGTCGCGGATCAGCCCGGCGGCCCTGGCAAGGGTGTCCTCGTCAGCGCGGATCCTTCGCCGGGACAGCCGGCCGGTCGGGTCCTTGGCCTTGGCGTCGGCCGGGAGGATCTGCACCTCATCGGGCAGGACGAGGTGCGCGACGCCTCGGCCGTCGATCGCGTGCTTGACCGCCAGCGCCGCGAGTTCGGCGTGATCGCTGCCGGCCTGGACCGCCGTACTCGACACTGCGACATCCTTGAAGACTGCGGTCAGATCGAGGTCCTGGAAGGCGCCGCGGCCGAGCACCTTGGACGGGACCTGACCTGAGATGGCGACCACGGGCGCCTCGTCGAGCTTGGCGTCGTACAGACCGGTGAGCAGGTTGGTCGAACCCGGTCCGGCGATCGCGAAGCACGCGGCCGGCCGGCCGGTCAGCTTGCCGTAGGCGCTGGCGGCGAAGGCGGCGGCACCCTCGTGCCGGATGCCGATGTAGGTCAGCTCACCGCGTTCCTCCGCCCGGCGCATGGCCTCGGCGAACCCGAGGTTGGAGTGCCCGACCATGCCGAAGACATGACTGATGCCGTGGGCAACCAGCGTCTCGACCAGGACGTCGGCCACCGTCCGGGTCCGCTGCGGCAGCTCCGGCAGCTGCACGTAGATGCCATCCTGCCGCTCGTCCACCGGGTACGACGTGACGCTGTCGGAGAAGCCCTCCGGCGGCTCACCGGTGATCGGGTCGTAGTCGTACCCATGCCATGGGCATCGCAACAAACCTTTCTCGATCGAGCCTTCGCCGAGCGGGCCGCCTTGGTGCGGACACCGGTTCTCCAACGCGCCGAGCCGCGCGCCGCACCGGGCGAGCGCAATGCTCCGGCCATCCACCACGACGCTGCGGACCCGCCCGTCCGCCGGTACGTCGACCTCGTCCACTCGATGCCAGTTCGCGCTCATGTAACGTCTCCCACCCTCTGCGACACGGACCCTCTGGATGATCAGTGCCGGCCGTCGGGCAGGCGTTACAGGAGGAATCGCAGCCATGGACGAACGTTCGCTCGCCGTAACCCGCCGGTCCCTGCACGGAGTCGCCGAGTTGGTCCTCGCCGGACCGCAGTACCACCAGGGCGGCGGCATCAGGTTGCGTGTCGTGACGGGAGGTTTCGCCACGGTCGTGTCGCCAGGCCTGCGCGTCGACGGCGACCGGCTGGTAGCGCCATCCGGATCGATCCCGCTCACGGGCAGCTACGCGGACCTGGCCGCCGCGGCCGGAGTCGAGGCCAGCCGCCTCGACGACGTGTACTCCGGCGGGCCCAAGATCTCTCCGGACGACGAGCTGGAGGTGGACCCGTCGGCCGCCCGGTTGCTCGCCGACGCCTTCGCCAAGGGCGAAGACGCACTGCGAGTACTCGCGCCGCAGCAGACACCAGTGCTGTGGCCCGAGCACTTCGACGTCGGCATCAGCGTGGGAGAGGTGAACTACGGTGTCTCGCCGGGTGACGATGCCATCCCCGAGCCTTACGCGTATGTCGGTCCGTGGACTCCGCAGACCGGTTCCTTCTGGAACGTACCGTTCGGCGCGGCGCAACCGATCGCGGCGCTGGACGACGCGTCCGCCGTCGTGCAGTTCTTCCGGGCCGGACGAGACGCGGTTCGCTGACATGCTGATCCATCGCTATGACGGGGAGCAGGAACTGCTGCGCCCGCTCTTCCGAGAGGCCGACGACTCCGAGCAGCAGATCGACACCTACATCGACCTCGGCACCGTGTTCGTGGCCGAGGACGACGGCGAGATCATCGGACACCTCCAACTGATCGCCCGCGACGACACCGTCGAGCTCAAGAGCATGGCGGTCGCCGAGAATCGACGAGGCACGGGCGTCGGGCGGGCCCTGGTTCGAACCGCGCTCGAACACTGCCGGCAAAACGCGACGAGAAGCCTTCTCGTCGCCACCGCGGCAGCCGACATCGGCAATCTGCGCTTCTACCAACGTCAAGGCTTCCGCATGCTCCGCATCGAACGCGACGCGTTCGAGGCATCGACCGGCTACCCCGGCGAAATCGTCATCGACGGCATCCCACTACTCGACCGGGTCTGGCTGAGCCGAGACCTGTCAGGAGAGTCATGAAGACCGGTCGGACACCTCTGTTTTGCGACGCTGACCTGGCGGCGCGTATCGAGCGGGCCGAGGCCGGGCTGATCGAGGCCACCGCCCTCGCCGCCCACCGCCGCCTCGCCGACGGCCGAGGCTTCGTGATTCCGGTGGCAGGCGGACTCGCGAGCTTCGCCGACGACGACTCGCCGTTCAACAAGGTCGTCGGGCTCGGATTCGGCGGCGTACCGACTGCCGACGAGCTCGACGAACTCGAGCACGCCTACGCCGCCGTGGGCGCACCCGTGCAGGTCGAGCTCCCGCATCTGGCCGACCCCGAGATCGGCATCGCCCTCAGCCGTCGCGGGTATCTCCTGGAGTCGTTCGAGAACGTGCTCGGCATCGCCATCGAGAACGCGTACGACGTCACGCTGCCCGACGGAATCGAGATCCGGCGAAGTGGCGAGGATGAACTCGACGCCTGGCTGAACCTGATGGCCGACGCGGTCGCCGTACCCGACACCCAGGGAGTCCCATGGCGCGAGGAGTTTCCTCGCGACACCTACATCGAAGCCGAACGCGACTCTTCCGCGGCCGACATCACCCGCTACACCGCCATCCTGAACGGCGAAATCGCCGGCGGAGCCGGACTCCGGACAACCGACGACGTCGCCCAGTTCGCCGGCGCCGCAACGCTCCCCGCGCACCGCCGCCACGGCATCCAGTCCGCTCTGCTGTTCACCCGCCTCTCCGATGCAGCTACCGCAGGCTGCGACGTCGGCGTGATCACCACACAACCCGCATCGAAATCCCAGCAGAACGCCCAACACAGTGGCTTCAACCTCCTCTACACCCGAGCCGTCCTCGTGAAGCACCTCGATCCCTCCGGCCGCACGGAGTACCTGTGACGGTGCGCTCGCGTGATTGCGCTATTGTCCGCAAGCATGTTCGGCGTGCGAGGTAGGTCGGCCCATCTGGCGTGGTACCGGACCGATGAGGCGGTGGCCGAGGTCGCCTTCCTGCACGGCTTCTCCGACTCCGCGCAGTGCTGGGAGCCACTGATCGGCGCGATGCCAGGGGTTCGGGCGCTTGCGATCGATGCGCGCGGGCACGGCGAGTCCGGGCTTCCGGAGGGCCCGCTCGGCTATCCCGAACTCCGCGACGACGCCGCCCTCGTGCTGTCGAGTCAGCCCCGTGAGGGCGGGGTGGTTGTGGTCGGCCACTCGATGGGCGCGATGTCGGCCGCCTACCTGGCCGCGGCGAGGCCGGACCTCGTCCGTGCGGTTGTGCTGGAGGACCCGCCGACTGGAGAGCCGCCGGCCGACCAACAGGACGAACCGGTGTCCGAACCGCGTTGGCTCGCGGACCTCCGAGCACTCGATCTGCCGTCGCGGATCGCACGCGGCCGATCCGAGGACCCCAGTTGGCCCGATGACGAGCTCGAGCCCTGGGCCGTTTCGAAGGCGCAAGTCAACCCGCATCTGTTCGATCGGCCGTTTCAGAACTCGTCCCCGCTGACCGACCTCCTGGCCGCGACAACGTGCCCAGTACTACTGATCCACGGAGACACCGAACGCGGCTCGCTGATCTCCACCCAGTACGCGGAGCGCTGCGCCCGAGCAGCGGCCGGCGAGTTCCAGGCGGTACACATCCCCAATACCGGCCATTCGGTACGCCGCGACAACCGCCCGCAATACCTCACGGCACTCACCACATTCCTCGACCGGCACCGCTGAGCGCCGGCGCACTCCCGGAGAACGAACTAATGGCTCATGTCATCGCCCGGTCGAGGCCGGTGCAGCATCTGGCCAAGCGCGTCCCCGGAGCCAGCCGACCCCGTCCTGCGTCGAGACATTGTTCAGAGGTTACTGTCGGCCGTCGGGAAGCCGTCGGGCAGCGGAGCGGCAGGCCCCGCGTCGGACGCAACGGTTACGTCACAGTCGAGCCCCAGGCTGTAAGCGGCCATCGAGATCGAGCCGGCGGCATGTCCGTCGACCAAGAGATCGAATGGCTCGTCGCCGGCGAGCCCGGCAGCGTAGAGCAAGGGCAGGAAATGGTCTGGTGTGGGAACAGCCTGGGCGAAGTCAGGGTGGGCGTCGAGAGCGGTTACCTCCGTAGGAGAACCCTCGAGCACCTCGCGTGCAGCCTCGTCGAAACGCAGAGCCCAGTCGTACCCCGAGTCCGGTTTGCGGTAGTCGACTGCGCGCAGATTGTGGACGACGTTGCCGCTGCCGACGATGAGGACGCCCTCATCGCGCAGCGGGCTCAACTTCCGGCCGAGTTCGAGGTGATGGTCGAAGTCCTTGAACGCATTGAGGGACATCTGGACGACGGGAATGGAGGCGTCCGGGAAGGCGTGGAGGAGGACCGACCAGGTGCCGTGGTCGATTCCCCAACTGTCGATGTCCTGCCCCACCCACTTGGGCTTGCAGACGTCCGCCACGAGTTCCGCAACCTCCGGTGCCCCGGGCGCCGGGTACTGCACGTCGAACAGTTCTTGCGGGAACCCGTAGAAGTCGTGGATGGTGCGGGGCCGCGGCATCGCGGTGACTGCGGTGGCGTTGGTGTACCAGTGCGCGGAAATGACCAGGATGGCTCGGGGCCGCGGCACAGATGCCCCGAAGATCCGCCAGGCTTCGGTGTAGCGGTCCGTCTGCAGCGCGTTCATCGGGTTGCCGTGGCCAAGGAAAGCAACGGGCATCCGGGTGTTGTTCACGTTCGTCTCCCCCGGTTCGAGTCCGAGCCCGACCTTACGCCGCACAGTCGCACAGCCGCGCGCCTCGAGTCGACCTTCTGACGGACCAGCTCAGATCCATGCGAGCGGGTCTCATTTGCCTGTGCCGTGGATCAGGCCATCCCAATCGATCGGGGATCGACCCGCCCCACTCTCGCCGACAACGAATGGGCCTGGGTCTCCTGCGGCTCTCGCACCTGATGCCAGCCATGTGGCCATGCCGCGGCGGTTTCGGCGCTCGATCTCATCGAGATACGCCTGGCGTTCCTCTACGATGCGTAGGCGCTGCGCCGGTGAGGTGGCGTTTTGCAGAGCGGAGAAGCTGGCCCGCCATGCCAGGCACAACGCGTCGTCGCTCAGTTCGGACGGCGCAGTGCGGGTAGGTACAACTTGCTCGGGCTCGGCGGTCGAGTTGGGCGTCGGGACAGAATCCGATGATGTTCTGTTGTCGCCTCGCGCGACCGCCTGGGTCGGCGGTGTGGACAAGTGGCCGTGATGTCTGAGCCGGTGCAGGCAGAACCGAATGATGTGAGGCGATCCACCGATCGCCAGTGCCAACAGAAGCGCTGCCATCGGGGCGCCTAATAGCATCCCTAAGCCGATCAATACCACGCAGCCGCCTCCGCTGAGCGCCGCGCTGGTGGCCACCACTCGTCGTCGGTCCGGTGGGAGCCGGGGGTTGTCGTCGCCTTCAGGGATCAGCACGAGCCACGTCAGGAAACCGCCGACGATGGCCGCCATCACCAGCAGTGCGATGGTCATCCCCAGCGACCAGGTGGACGCGACCACCACACCCACCACGCCGAGCAGCCCGCAGAAGAACAACCAGACGACGCGGTAGACGCTCTTGGTGCCTTGCACGACGACCTCCCAGCGGTGCTCTTTCGTTGACTTCGTTACCTACAACCCTTCCTCGATGTGGCGATGACGAGTAGGGCCGCGGTCGGCGAACCTCTCAGCAGCGTGATTTCCGACGCCCGGCAAGATGACTGATCCGGGGTGTGGGAGCATCAGCAACGGCAATCACTCAGCGCCGGGCTCGTTGTGGTCGGGGCCGCAGTGTCTGGGGGGTTGCTGCCAGGTTCGTGAGGTTCGCCAGTACATCCTGGTATGCCTTTTCGAAGCCGGCGATGCCGTTGTCCTCAAGGGTGCGACCTACGGCGGTCATGTCGATGCCGACTGCTGCCAGCCGCCGCATCAGTTCGGCTGCCTGCGGCACACCGCTGTCGACGGTGCGAGCAGTCGTACCATGATCCTCGAATGCTGCGATCGTTGCTTCGGGCAAGGTCGTTACGGTGTCGGGGCCGATGAGTTCCTCGACGTAGCGGGTGTCGCGATCGCTCGGGTTCTTGGTGGACGTCGAGGCCCACAGCGGACGCTGGAGATCCGCGCCCAGGCCGGCGAGCCGGTGCCAGCGGGCAGTGGAGAACTGTTCGGTGAACAACCGGTAGGCCAGCTTGGCCTGCGCGACGGCGGCATGGCCACGCAGGGCTAGCGCCTCGTCGGTCCCGAGTACCTCGAGTCGCTGGTCGACTTCGGTGTCGACCCGGCTGATGAAGAATGAGGCCACGCTGCTGACAGTCGAGGGATCCCCGCCGTTCGCGGTGAACTTCTCCAGCCCGGACAGGTAGGCCTCGATGATTTCGGCGTAACGAGACAGGGAGAACAGCAGCGTCACGTTGATGCTGCTGCCTTCTCCGGTCAGCGTTTCGACGGCGGTGACACCTTCGGCAGTTGCGGGGATCTTCACGAGCAGATTCGGTTGGGCGATACGACGGCGCAGCCAGCGCGCGGCGGCGATCGTGGCGGGCGCGTCGTGAGCCAGTTCGGGAGACACCTCCACTGACACGAACCCGTCGATGCAGTCACCCCCGTCGAATACCGGTCGCAGTACGGCCAGCGCCTGACTGGCGTCGGTGATGACCAACTCCCAGTAGGCCTCGTCCACCGACCTACCGGCCGCCATCAGCGCCGAGAATTGTTCGTCATAGTCGTGGGAGCCGGTGATGCTCCTGGCGAAGATCGTCGGGTTGGCGGTGACGCCTCGGATCCCGTTGTCGACCATGCGCGCGAGGGTGCCGTCACGCAGGTAGGCACGGGTGAGGTTGTCCAGCCAGGGGCTCTGCCCGTAGTAGCCGTAGAGGTGTTCCAGCTTGGTCATCGTGTTCTCGGTTTCCCTGGCATTCGCCGGAGTAGTGGTTGTTCACATGTCCGTGTCGTGGAGTAGGGCGTCCCAGTCAATGGGGGCGCGTCCTGCCGGATCTCCCAGAACGAACCTGCTGGGGTCTCCAGCTGCTCTCGGTCCTGACGCCAGCCACGCGGCCATGCCATTGGCGGTGCGGCGCTCGATCTCGTCGAGATACGCCCGGCGCTCGTCGACGATCCGCAACCGTTGCGTCGGCGAACTGGCCCTTTGCAGAGCCGAAAAGCTAGCCCGCCAGGCCAGGCAGAGGGCTTTGTCGCTCAGGGCATCCGGCGTGACGCGAGGTCTGGCCCCCGATTCTGGTTCGGTCCTCAGGACGGCTGCCGTCGCGGCCCTTGACATGCGGTCGGCACGATCCGGCCGGGCAGGCTGAGGGGCCGAGCTGGCCAGGTGGCCGTGATCGCTCAGCCGGCCAAGGCAGTACTGAATAGCAGAAGGGGATCCTCCGACGATGATGGCCAGCAGCAGCAGCGCTGTCGGAGCGCCCAGCAAGGTACCCAGGCCAATGAAGGAGACCGTGCCACCCGCGCTGAGGGCTGCACTGCGGACCACTATCCGTCGTCGATCCCGCGGATGCCGGGTGGGTCCGTCGGGGTTCACCAAAGCGACCATCGCCACGACTGCGCCCATGAGGGCCGCGAGGACGAGCAGCATGATGACGCTCGAGAGTGACCAGGTGAAGGCCATGAGTGCACCGAGGGCGCTTAGCAGACCACAGATGAACACCCACACGACCCGATAGGCCCTCATGACGTCTTCTCCGGCACCGTGGCGTCGGGTCGGAGGACGACTGATTGGTCCACGACAACCTCCTTGTTCGCAGCTACGACTTTGCCGCTGCCGGCCGACGACCGGTACGGCGCCGATCGGCGAACTGAGGCCGTCCTGATCGCCGAGGTCCGGCAACGATGGGCTGCCTCAGCGGGACACTGCGCCGGGTTGGCTAGGCGCGGGCCTCCGCGCCGTGAGGGAGCTCACGCGCGGGCCATTCGAGAAGTCGTGCGCCGAGGACCGCGATGTGCAGGATGAACCGCTGAGCAGAATCGCCTGGATCGTGGCCCGTCAGTTCCTTGACCTTGGTCAGCCGGTAGGTGACGGTGCGGACCGAGACGTTCAGGCGGCGTGCGGCGTCGGTGGCGACCTCGCCGGCCTCGAAGTACGCCTCGAGTGTCAGCAACAGCGGCTCAGCGCCGCCGCGGGCCAGGGTCAAGGGCGTGAGCACGGCCTGGATGAGATCGACGATGGCGGCCTGATCGCGGACCAGGACGCGGTACACGAGCATGTCCCGTGCATCGACGACCGCGGCGTCGAGTCGCAATCGGTCGGAAAGCGTCAACGCTTCCCGCGCCTCCTCGTAGGAGCGGGCAATGCCATACGCGCCGGGGTAGGGCCGGCCGGTCGAGACGCGCCACTCTCGGCCCGACCGGTGCCGGATCAACGCGTCATGGATCAGAGTCCCCACGTCCTGATTGACAGTGCGCGGTGCCGTGCTGGGGGCGATCGCCGGGACCAACACCACGAGCAGTCCCTCTTTGGTCGCGACGAGCACTTCACGGTCCCCGAAACGGTCGAGAATGAAGAGCTCGAGCATGTTCACGCTCGTGTCGCCCTCCGGTAGCTCGTCGGCGGGGCGGGCCAGGACCACCTGATGCGGCCGGCCGAGGTCGAGTCCGAACGGTTCGGCACGCTCGACGATTCGCGAGACGTCGGGGTCGCCCCGCAGCAGGTCGTCAACCAGTTCGCGGCGCAGCGCTTCCTCCTGCCGGATCAGATGCTGGGTGGCAACCTGATAGCTGTCGACGAGGACCGCGATTGCTTCACCGACAGCATGCAGGACCGCCTGTGCCGACGCCCGGACGGTGTCGCGGTCGCGGTACGGCACGACATCCGGGAGGTCCCTCCACATCCGCCAGGCCGCGGACAGGTACAGGTCAACGACCCGTCCGGCCGGGATGCCCTGTTCGGCAGCGCGACGCCCGAGTTCACGCACGATCGCCAACTCGTGTTCCCGGGGCCGCCTTCCGGAGATGGCAGCATCTGCGAGCAGGCTGAGGTACTCGACCAGCAACTCCAGCGGCGCCTGGGAGTCTCCGGCGGCCGCTTGCGCGATCGCCGTCAGCCACGCTTCATCCGCACTGTTCCCGGCGCCGGAACCCGGCCACCGCAGCCCGCCGGACTCGCTCATGCCGCTCCCCTCGCGCTGGATCGACGCAGGTGCTCGGCCATGTCCCAGTAGAGCATCGTTGCCGGACGTCGGCCATAAGCCCGGTCACAGGTTCGCCGATCACCGCAGTACCTGTCTCACCGCTGGAACGGCACAGTCGAAACCGCAGGGCACCACAGAGCTGAAGCGGAGCGGCGACATGACGAAGGCAACTGCTGTGAACAACCGGGGTCGCCGGCCAGTTCTGGTCGGGGTCGACGGATCGGTGTCCGCGCAGGGCGCCCTGGCCTGGGCCGCCGAAGAGGCGTCGTCGATGCGCTGTCCGCTGCGCATCGTTCATGCCTTCAGTTGGCCGATGACCGGCAACCCCCTGGACATGACATTCATGGAGGCCATGACCTCCGGCTTGCAATCGGCCGCCGAATGGATCCTGACGGAGGCGGAGGCGCATGCGCGCCGGGTGGCCCCCGACATCAAGGTCATCACCACATTGGTCGTCGGTTCTGCTGCGCCGACGTTACTGAACGAGGCGCAGGATGCCGATCTGGTGGTCGTGGGCAGCCGTGGCGTCGGTGGCTTCCACGACCTGCTGGTGGGGTCGGTCAGCGCCACCGTGGCCGCACATGCCCCGTGCCCGGTGGTCGTCGTCCACCCGCACCGAGACGGTGCGGCGTTTACCTCCTCGCCGACCGGGCGGATCGTGGTCGGCGTCGACGGCTCGGAGGTCTCGGCCGCGGCGATCCGATTCGCGTTCCAGCAGGCGGCCCGCCGCGACGTCGGCATCACCGCCGTGCACGCTGCGATGACGACTCGACAGCACCCGTCTCTTCGTGTCCCCGCTGACATCGTCGACCAGATCGACCGGCTACTACTCGCCGAGGCGATGGAGAGCAAGCGCGTGCTCTTCCCCGGCATCGACGTACGGACAAAGCTTGTGCACGGTCACCCGGCCCAGGCGCTGATCGATTCATCGGCCGGCGCAGAACTGCTCGTCGTCGGGTCGCACGGGCGTGGCGGCTTCGCCGGCATGCTACTGGGATCGGTCAGTCAGGCCGTGCTGCAGCACGCCGGCTGCCCGGTCGCCGTGATCCGCCCGCACCGAACCCCGTCCGTCAAAACCTCGTCCGCAGGCCGGCTCCGCCTTGCGATCGCGTCCCCGGACGAGTTGTCGGACCTGAAGGAGCGGTCATGACACCGACGCCACAAGGCCTGCCGGAAAGCCTTGGTTTGCACAGCCAACTGCTCGATCTGGATCCCTCAGAGACCCAGGAGTGGCTGGAATCGCTCGACCAGGTGGTTGACCATGCCGGGCAGAACAGGGCGCGATACCTGCTGCTCAGCATCCTGCAGCGAGCGCTCACGCGGCACGGCGAGCGGCCATGGCCCGGCTAGGTGCGCTGCACCGCGACGAACTTCGGTGCGCGCGCACCGCTTTGACGCTGCCTGACAGGGGCGAACCCGCCGGCGGTGAAGCGTGACGCGCCGAGCTTTCCGGGTCCGCAGGATCTACGATCCGCCCGCGCCCGAGGACGGTATCCGGGTCCTGGTCGATCGCGTGTGGCCGCGTGGGATCCGCAAGGAAGTTGCCGCCATTGATGAGTGGGCCAAAGACGTCGCACCGTCCACGGAACTCCGCAAGTGGTACGGCCATGTCCCAGACAAGTTCGCGCAGTTCGAGGCGCGCTATCGCGACGAACTGGCAGCACAGACCGCACGGACGGCGCTGGATCACCTGCGCACGCTGGCAGAACGCGACAACGTCACCCTGCTGACGGCGACCAGGGACGTGGACCACAGCCAGGCGGCGGTCCTGGCCCGACTCCTGCGGGAGCCACGGTGACCTCGCCGCCCGAACTCATCGGCACGGCGGATCGCTCCGCACGACCTACTGACTGGGACGTTTGCTGATCTGCAGGCCGGGACGACGCCGATGGACGGTCAGATAGGACAGGCCGTCGCTGCCCGCGGTGATATTCCGGGTCGAGCCGTGGGGTAACCAGACAACGTTGCCGTCGGCAAGAACCTGCTCTGCGCCGGGTGTACCGACGGTGCCGCCACCCGCGACGACGACGAGTACGACGTCGAGATCGGGCTCGGTGTGGGTGTCCACGCGCTGCCCGGCGGGTAGATGGATGAGGTTCGCGTCAAGTTGGCGACCCGGCTCGGCAAGCGTCCAGCGAGCACCCGACGGTACGGGCGAATCATTGACGAGTTCGTGCACGTCGGCCAGGACCCGCACCGTCGGCTGCTCAGGCAACGAGTCGACTGGAGCGACCGGCGCCTCCTCAGGCATCCGCTGCAAGCCTGCCGATCCGGACTCGCCATTCCCCGGGTCCGGTCTGCAGGTAGTCCCAACTGAAGGCGCCACGGTGGACGGCCTCGAACTCCCGGCGCAATGGCTTGGGGTCATGGTTGTTGACCAGGATGAACGCCTCTCCGGGCGCCAGTCGCGCATAGCGGGCGAAGACACGCGGGTGACGTCCACCGCGAGCGATGTTCCGCACGTCGATGATCGTCGGCTGTTCGACCTGCTCCCTCGCGAGGTAAGCCCGCAGGTTCGCGGCCAGCAGCGACGGATCCACGCCCGGCAGGCCGGCGAGCGCGGGGAGCAACACCGACTCCTCGATCTGAAGGTGAAGATCCAAGGCCGCCGTGATCGTCACGCCGAGCCTCGCCGCATCGACCGGTTCGGCGGCCGCCAGTTGGTCGATCTGCGCGTCGAGATTTGCCGCTCCGACTCGTAGAGCATCGACCAGGAGTCGCGTCTCGTCATCTCCGGACGCCGGCATGTACAGGTCCTGATCCGCGGTGACCAAGTACCGGCGTACCTCACGTAGGCAGAAGTCCACCAACTCCGCAGATCGCGGGGGATCGCCATCGACAACTGGCTGCGTGGCAGCCAACTCCGCCAGCCCGAACCGCAACCGCGCGTGGGCCTCACGGACCACGCCTCGGGCGATGACGTCCGGATCGGTCTCGGTCGCCTGGATGAAGATCTCCGCAGCCGGCATGTTGCCACTCTCCTCAGGTCTGTTCTTATAATTATTACATGTGATATTTGTAGTAATTACAAGAGTCTGGTGAGGGAGTTCGTTGTGACCTACGTGATCGCGTTGCCGTGCGTCGACCTCAAGGACCGAGCCTGCGTCGACGAATGCCCGGTCGACTGCATCTACGAAGGTGGGCGCTCCCTCTACATCCACCCTGACGAGTGCATCGACTGCGGTGCGTGCGAACCGGTGTGCCCGGTCGAGGCCATCTTCTACGAAGATGACCTACCCGAGCAGTGGAAGGACTACCAGGTCGCGAACGCAGGATTCTTCGACAACCTCGGCTCCCCCGGCGGAGCATTCAAGACAGGTGCCGTTCCCTACGACCATCCCCTCATCGCGGCACTGCCGCCGCAGGATCAGGGAAGCTGACCCCATGACCAGGAATGACCAGACGGCCGACGACCAGCCACGCCGACAGGCATTGCTCGACGCTCTGCGGGGCTCCGACGCTCCACTGGGTGTCACTGAGCTCGCCGACAGACTCGACGTCCATCCCAATACGGTCCGCTTCCATCTCGATGCCCTGGCGACGCAAGGACTCATCGATCGCCGACTCGAGGAACCGACCGGACGAGGCCGGCCTCGGACCGTGTACACGCCACATCCCGGGATGGACCGAGGCGGCCGGCGTCAGTACGACCTGCTGGCCAAAATCCTGCTAGGCCAGTTGTCCACGAGTCCCGATGCGGGCGCCGCTGCCGAGGCCGCGGGCCGCAACTGGGGCGGCTACTTGGTCGAGCACATCCCCCCGTCCCGTCAGCCCGGCGTCGCCGAGGCCACACAGCGGCTGAGTGCGATGATGACCGACCTCGGTTTCGCCCCGGAACCCGACAGCGAGTCAACCGGGCGCATCAGGCTGCGGCACTGCCCCTTCCTGGAGCTCGCCGAAGAGTACTCGTCCACCTTGTGTCCGCTGCATCTCGGCTTGATGCGAGGTGCCCTCACCGAGATCCGCGCACCGATCGCGGCCACCAGCCTCGAGCCGTTCGCCGAGCCCGATGCCTGCATCGTTCACCTCTCCCCCGCCCACAGCCCTGACGTGGACACCGGCCCGCACCAGCATCGGAACAGGAGCACATGATGCACGTCACCAGGATCGGCACCACACCACGACGCCGGGCGCCCCTGCCCGGAGGGCCGACGATGGAAGTACTCGTCGGGGCCGAGACCTCCGACAACATCGCCATGGTTCAGGTATGGATCCCGCCCGGTGGTGGCCTGCCTGAACACGATCACGGGCCCTCCGAGATCGTTCTGGTCCATGTGTCGGGCTCGATCCAGCTTCAGCACGGCGACCAGCAGCACAGACTCGCCCCCGGCGCCGTCGCGCATATCGCTACCGGCGAACGCATCAGCCTGAGCAACCCAGGAACCGAACCCGCCGTCATGATGATCGTTGCCTCACCCCCCGATTTCATCGCGCGAATCGCCGGCTGGCCGGCCGCGTAGGTTTCAGCACGGAGCAGGTCCAGGAGGAACAGTGAACACCGCTTCGGCCGCCGTAGCAGCTGCCGCCGTCTTCGTCTGGCTCGGCATGGTGCTGGCGATCTCCTTCCTGGAGACTCCGCTCAAGTTCCGGGCGCCGGGTGTCACCATCCCGGTTGGCCTCGGCATCGGGCGCGTTGTGTTCCGGGCGCTCAACCGCGTCGAGATCGCCCTGGCCCTGGTGACACTTGCGGCGATCGTCGCCGGCCGGCCGTCCGGCACGGCCGCGGCTTTCACCGCGGCCGTCGTCATCATTCTCGCGGGACAGCTGACCGCCATCCGGCCGCGGCTCAACCGGCGCTCTGACCGGGTTCTGGCCGGAGAGAACCTGCCGCGATCGACTGTTCACCTCTACTACATCGCGTGCGAGGTCGCGAAGGTGCTTGGCCTGGCTGCGCTCGGTATCTGCCTCATGACAGGCTGACTCGCCACCTAGGCCATGACGTGCCCAGCCAGTGGCACCGAGGTGTCCGCGAGCCGATCCGGATCAACGGGTTGCCTGCTGCGGATCAGATCCTCTACCGGCGTGATGCCGTCGTCCCATCGGTTGACGTGCATGCCTGCAACAACCCAGCCGCCGGCCAGCCAGAACGCATGGAATCCCTGGCCGGAGACGTCGCCGCGGGTTACCAATCGATCGTAACCGTCCGGACCGATCCAGCCGGAGAATTCCATCCCGACGTCGTATTGATCGGTGAAGAAGTACGGCAACCGGTCATAGACGACCTGCTGACCGAGCATCGCCTTGGCTGCGACCGACGCCCCACGCAATGCGTTCGCCCAGTGCTCGGTCCGCAGATGTCGACCGTAGAAGGGATGGAACGAATTCGCGGCATCGCCCACCGCGTAGATGTCCGGGTCATTCGTGCACAGCGACTCGTCGACCACGATCCCGTTGTCGCAACTCAGCCCCGCGCGTTCGGCAAGCTCGACGTTCGGGATCGCACCGATTCCCACGACGACGGCATCCGCCGCGAACTCGCAGCCATTGCCGGTAGACACGCTGGTCACGCGATCGGCCCCGTGGAATCCCGTGACGGTCTGACTCAACCGCAGGTCGACACCGTTGCGCAGGTGCAGTCCAGCGAAGAACGCTCCCATCTCGCTGCCGAGCGCTGCGAGTAGCGGCGCCGGCTGCGGGTCGAGGACTGTTACCTGACACCCGGACTCCCGGGCCGCGGCTGCGGTTTCCAGACCGATCCAACCGGCACCCACGACGACGATCCGGCCACCGGCGCCGATCACCTCGCGCAGCCGATCGGAATCCTCGACTCGCCGCAGGTAGTGCACGCCCCCGAGTTCCGCGCCCGGCACTCGAAGCCGCCGCGGAGACGAGCCTGTTGCCAACAGCAACTTCGCGTAGCCGATCCGTTCGCCGGTGTCGAGCTCCACCTCATGGGCGCCGCGGTCCAACGACGTCACCCGCCGCTCCAGCAGCAGATCCACCGCATGCTCGGCGTACCAGGGCTCCTCATGGACGTAGATCTTTGCTCGCTCGTCCTTGCCCAGCAGGTAGCCCTTGGACAACGCCGGCCGCTCGTACGGCAGCTCGCTCTCGTCGCCGACCAAGACGATCCGTCCGGCGAAGCCCTCTTCCCGCAGGGCCTGAGCCGCGGTCGCTCCTGCCAGGCTCGCTCCGACGATGACGTAGGTGGACTGCTCGTTCATGATCACCTTTCTAGTGCTGACGTCTTCCCACAGCCCGTTCAGGAGTTGTGTCGGGCCGGGGCGTATTTGGTGGCGAGTCGCGATAGTGCGAGGGCTGCGACGAGGAGTCCGAAGTCGCGGAGTGCGACGTCGTAGAAGCCTGAGAGGGTGAGCAGGTTGAGGATGATGCCCGCGAGCCAGGCGGCCACCAGGAGGGCTCCGTAGCGGGGGATCAGGGCGACCGCGATGCCGGCGATGATTTCGATGACGCCGATGACGTACATGGCGTCCTGGCCGGAGCCGGGGACGATGTCGTTGATCCAGGGGGCCAGGTAGTCCGGCCAGTCGGTGAGCAGGTTGGCGAACTTGTCCAGGCCGAACACGATCGGCGCCACCGTGAAGACCGTCCGCAGAACAAGGAACGCCTGGTACGCCGGATCGGACAGCGCCTCCCGGCTTGGCGTGCGTGGCTTGTGTACCTCAGTCGTCATGTCCTCACTCCTTCTAAAGTAGATATATTTTGACTTTAGAAGCGAGCACGGTTTTCGTCAATGGGAGTTGGCTTTAGAATCAGTTCGTGGACGAGACCAGAGAAGCCCGGATCTTGGCGGTCGCTACGTTGGAGGAACCGACCCGGCGGCGCCTGTACGACCACGTCGTACGCCAGACCGCCGCCGTGACCCGGGACGAGGCAGCTACGGCGCTGGGTCTGCCGCGCGCTACCGCCGCGTTCCATCTCGACCGCCTCGCCGCCGAGGGGCTACTCGACGTCGTTTACGAGCGTCGCAGCGGCCGGTCGGGCCCCGGTGCGGGCCGACCGGCGAAGCTGTACCGACGATCGGAGCGGCATGTCGAGGTGTCCCTGCCCGAACATCGCTACAACCTGGCGGGAGACCTGCTGGCGGCGGCCATCGAGGACGCCGAGGCCACCGGAGAATCGCCACGAACAGCGCTCGAGCGGCGTGCCCGCCAACTCGGCAACGAACTCGCGGCCGCTGCCCCGGGCACTGCCGGCGCCGGAACCAGTTCCGATGCCGTGATGCGCATCCTCGAAGCGCATGGCTTCGAGCCACGCGTCGATGATCGGGTGATCGTGCTTGGCAACTGCCCGTTCCACACGCTGGCCCAGGACCACACCGACCTGATCTGTGAGATGAACCTTTGCTTGCTCGACGGACTGCTGGCAGGCCTCGACGCCACGCAACTACAGGCCCAGCTCAAGCCGGAGCCCGGCCACTGCTGTGTCCGCCTCGAGCCCAACCCGACATTGGCTTCATAAGCCTGCGCCGCTCCCTCCGTACTGACTTCCGAACGAGGCGACGGTCATTACGTCGAGCCCTCTCCTTCCCCCTCGAAACCGGCGGCCTCCTCAAGGTCCGGATGGTGCAGGTCGAACGCCGGGCTCTCGGACCGGATCCGCGGCAGCCGCTCGAAGTTGTGCCGCGGCGGCGGCGAACTGGTCGCCCACTCCAGCGACCGGCCCCAGCCCCACGGGTCGTCGACGCCGACCTGCGGCGACTTGCGCGACTTGTAGATGTTGTAGAGGAACGGCAGAGTCGAGGCGCCGAGGATGAAGGCGCCGACGCTGGACACCTCGTTCAGGGTCGTGAAGCCCTCGTTGGCGCCGTACGACGCGTAGCGCCGCGGCATGCCCTCGACGCCCAGCCAGTGCTGCACCAGGAACGTGGTGTGGAAGCCGATGAACAGCAACCAGAAGTGCAACTTGCCCAGCTTCTCGTCGAGCATCCGGCCGGTGAACTTCGGCCACCAGAAGTAGAACCCGGCGAACATCGCGAACACGACCGTCCCGAAGACGACATAGTGGAAGTGCGCGACCACGAAGTAGGTGTCTGTGACGTGGTAGTCCAAGACCGGCGACGCCAGGATGACCCCGGTCAGACCACCGAACAGAAAAGTCGTCATGAAGCCGAGCGACCACAGCATCGGGGTCTCGAACGACACCGAGCCGCCCCAGATCGTGCCGATCCAGTTGAAGAACTTCACCCCGGTCGGGACCGCGATCATGAATGACATGAACGAGAAGAACGGCAGACTGACGCCGCCGGTGACGAACATGTGGTGGGCCCACACGGTCGCTGACAGCGCGGCGATCGCCATGGTCGCGCCGACCAGGCCGAGGTAGCCGAAGACCGGCTTGCGACTGAACACCGGCAAAATCTCGGTCACGATGCCGAAGAACGGCAACGCGATGATGTACACCTCAGGTACATGTGGCCGATCAGCTTGTGGTCGGTCGTGGTCAGCCATCTCACGGCTGCCCCGCCAAGTCGGCGGCGTGGTGCCGCTCGTTCGGCGAGTCCGACCCTGGCCGTCACCGACCAAGGACGGTCCTGGTGGGCACCGACGTGCGTCAACTGCTCGTGGAGCGGATCGCTGTCGTCGGCCTGAGCAGTCCCCACGGGCCGACTCACCAGTTCGCCGGCGGGTCGCTGGCCGGGAACGAATCCTCGCCCCACACGTCGACGATGTCACGCGGCAGTCGCAGCGGCGACGTCGCAGGAAGCCGTCGCTGCTCCTCGAGCTCGCGGCGAGACGATTGCGAGCCGGCGGCGTGCCAGTCAGGTGGTCCGCTAGGTGGTGCCACCGGATCCTGGTCGTTCATCGAAACCTCCTCGTCGCCACGGATCGCGGAGCCGCGATGTCCCACGCCTCCGGGTCCGCACGATCCCAACGATGCCGTCCCGCACGCGGAGTGAACACGTGCCCGATCGGCGAAGGGAGATCTCCCTCGTTGCCGGGGATCGGCAACCTCGCATCCTGGCTGAGAATCCGGCCCCGTTGGTGGGCGAAGGACCTCAGGGTCAGGGCTCGATCAGGCCTACCCGGATTGCGTAGCGGGCGAGCTCCAAGCGGTCGCGGAGTCCAAGCTTCTGGAGCATGTTCGCCCGGTGCCGCTCGACCGTTTTGATGCTGATGAACAGAGTCTCGGCGATCTCCTTCGAAGAATGTCCCTCGGCGACGAGTTTGAGGACCTCCTCCTCGCGGGCGGTCAGTATCTGCTCCGGGATCGTCTGACCGAGCCGGACACGGTTCAGGTAGTTGCGGATCAGCGCGTTCACCGCTCCCGGGTAGAGGAAAGGCTCGCCCCGCATGGCTGCGTGGCAGGCCTCTACCAGGTCCCGGTCGGCCACCGACTTCAGCACGTATCCCGCGGCTCCGGCCCTGAGCGCCTGGAAGAAGTACTGCTCGTTGTCGTACATCGTCAGCATGAGGATTCGCAGGTCGGGCCGTCGCGTCGACAGCTCACGCGCAGCCTGCAGGCCGGTCATCCGTGGCATCGCGATGTCGAGAATCGCCAGGTCGATCTCCGTGGACAGGGCCAGGTCGACGGCTTCCTTTCCATCACCGGCTTCGGCGACCACCGTGAGGCCCGGTTTGCTGTCCAGGATCAGCCGGATGCCCCGTCGTACCAGCGCATGATCGTCTGCGAGCAGGATGCGGATCGCTTCCGATGCAGCCATGCTCAGGCTCCGTTCCGCTCGCGAGGCACCACTAGGTTCACCTCGGTGCCACCGGTCGGCGAGGCACCGAGATCCAGTGTGGCGCCGACAAGCAGGGCACGCTCCCGCATGCCACGGATTCCGGCGCCCTCGTGGGCCAGACCGAGGCCGCGGCCGTCGTCACGGATCCGGAGACCTACGACTGCGTCGCTGTGCCGCAGGGAGATCTCAACGCGGGCAGCCTCGGCGTGGCGGGCGACGTTCGTCAGTCCCTCCTGGGCGACCCGATACACGACCAGTTCGGTCTGCTCGTCCAACGCGGGTAGCCCAGGCTGGAAATCGTGAAGTATCGCGAGGCCGGTATGCATGGACAGGTCGGTGACCAGTGCGGTCAACGCACTCACCAGACCGAGATCCTCGAGCACGCCCGGTCGCAGCCGGCGCGCCAGTCGGCGTACTTCGTCGAGGCTCTCCCGGGTCGTCTCCTCGGCGTGTTCCAGGTCCGCGCGCAGGTCGGCGTCGTCCACCCGTTCGGCAGCGTGTATGAGTTCCAGCAAGACAGCGGTCAGGCTCTGGCCGACCTCATCGTGAAGCTCCTGTGCAATCCGTCGACGCTCCGCCTCCTGAGCCGACAGCGCCCGGGTATTGCTGGCCGCACGTTCAGCCTCCAACCGCGCCAGCATGTCGTTGAAGGCTCGGATCAACTGCGAAACCCCACCCTGCCCGGCAACCGGCAGACGCTGCCCGGGTCGCAGCAGATCGACCGTCGCCATCCGACGGCTCAGCCGGTCCAACGGAGCCAGGCCCACCTGCAGTAGTACGGCGTTCGCGATGAGCATGACCACCAATCCGCCCAGCAGCACCAGGGCTTCGGTGAACACCACCGGAACAGACACCGTCACCGGCGCCCACAGCAACAATGCTGTCGCGGCGGCAAGCACCACCGCGTTCAGCGCGAAGATGCGCCAGAACAATGGCACCGAAAGCACCCCTTCCTTCGCTGACGCAGTCTCCTGACTCGGCAGATACAGAGCAGGCGGTGTGCGGGCCATCAGCAGACGTGACACACCATCCAGCCTGCCTGCAACCGCACCGCAAGTCGATCCGGCCTGACACTCATCTGCCGACCGCTACCTGCAGGTCTCCGCGCGCACGAAATGGGTGTCAGGCCCGATGGTCAACGATCGCAGCATCGCCGATGGTGGAGACAGAACCAAAACACGAGCCTCAAGACGGGCGACGCAAGACTGCCGGCGTACGCAATGCCTCCTGATGCGTACGCCGGCCTCCCGTTGCCGTCCCCTTGAAAGGATCCGATGCAAGTGACCACCCACCTGGGCCGCGCCCCGAACCTCACCAAGCACGACGCCCTCCAGCGCCTCGAACACGAGCGCAACTCCCGCCTTGCCCAACTCAGGGCGATCGAGGAGTCCGCACCGCACGCGGACAAGGATCTGCAGGAGGCTCAAACGGCGGCGATCGAGCGGGTGCTCGAAGAGATCGAAGCTGCCGGGGAACGTCTGGCGGATGGCTCCTACGGAACCTGCGGCAGTTGCCGAACCTCCATACCCGTCGAGCGCCTCGAGATCTTGCCGTACGTGCGCTTCTGCGTCGGGTGTCAGCAACGCGTCAGCTGAGCACACCAGGTCTGCGCCCGCCTTCCCGATCGAGCGTTGCCTTCGCCTCCACTCTAGGAGCTTCCGTCGTGGCCCATCAGGTCTCCGCAGTCGACAACAACCGACTCGATCTCGCGGAACTCGCCGTTCTCCGGGCGAGCCTGCACGAAGATCGCCGGTTCCGACTTCAACAACTTCAAGACATCGCCCGGAGCGCCGCCGATATCGTCGAAACGACAAGCTCCCCCGACACCGCGGCGCACAGCGAGATCCGTCACAAACTCGCAGTCGCCGCACAAACCGCGCTGGCCGAAACCGAGGCCGCGCTTGCCCGAATGGACGCGGGCCGCTACGGCGGATGCGGCCGGTGTGGCAGCACCATCGCTCTCCACCGCCTGTATGCCCACCCCCAGACGCGTTACTGCGCGCGGTGTCAGCTTTTCCTCGAGATGCAACGATGAGCGGACTGCGCAGAATGGGGGCAGTCCGTCCGGGCGCCTGGCCATGGAGCCGGCTCCGCCCGGGACTGGCGCTCGATCTCGGCAGCGTGCGTACCCGCGCCTGGGTTCCCCACCATGGCCTGATCGTCGATGCCCCCACGATGACGACATCGCATGCCGGTGTCAGCTATCCCATCTCGCGGGGCAGAGTCACCGACGTGCCAGGCACCGCTCGCATGCTCTGTCGGCTTCTTCTCGGCCGTGCAGATCGCGCACCGCGGCCCGAGCTGATCGTCGTGACGATTCCTGTCCTCTGCCCCGAGGCCGATCGGCACGGAGTCATCGCGGCGGTCGAGATCCTCGAGCCCCGCACCGTCATCACCATTGACGGTGTCAAGGCAGCCGCGATCGGCGCCACGACCGACCTGGCCAGACCTCTGCTTGTCATCGACCTGGGAGCCCAGCTGACAGAAGTAGCCGTCCTGGCAGACGGATCGGTGGTCGAGGCACGCCGCACGCCCCACGGCACGGCTGATCTTCGCACCTCGATGACGGTCGACAATCTCGTCGAAGACATCCGCGACATGGTGGCTGACCTGCTGAGCCATGACTGCGGCCCACAGGTCGTCGACGCGCTCGACAGAGGACCATTGCTGGCCGGTGGTGGCGCCTTGCTCCCGGCCATCACCTACCAACTGTCCAAACAACTCTCATGCATGGCTCAACCAGCACCAGCCCCGTACACAGTCGCCCTCCGCGGCGCGAGTACCGTCGCCCTCGCCGCCCGCCGTCACCCGGGCATTTCCTGATGGTCAGAGCAACGGCTACTGCGTTGAAGAGTGGCCCCCACCGGAGTCGCTACGTCCCTACCGGGATCGCCGGGCCCTCGCGGAACGCTGACGTCCTATCACGGCTGCCATGCCGGGTCGCCACAACCTGTGGGTAGTCCGCCCCACTCTGGTTGTGCCGACCCGGCCGTCTCCAAGGGCTCGGCCAACGCAGCGGTGATGATGCGGGCCCGGCGTTCCCGTTCGGCCTCAGCCTGGCGCGACATCGACCGTCACGTTGTCACGGGTAATGCCGTCCTGCGCGGGGACCGGCATCGTGATGATCTGCATGTTCACCTTCTGCAGCCGATCGGCAATCGGCACCAGTAGCACCAAGCCGGGCTGCCGGATCTCCGGGCGCACCCGACCGAACCGGAACACCACCCCTCGCTCGAACTGCCTGACCACACGAACGCTCATGGCCGCCCCGATCAGGCAGACGACGAATGCCACGAGCACCACGTCAAAGACGATCATTCTTGCTCCGTTGGAAAGGGCTCCGCGGTGTCGTCACCGACGAACCCGCAGGCACAACTGGTTGTGCGGAGTTCCTGCGGCGAGCTTCCGGGCCGCACAGAGCCAATGATCGCGTCGAATGCACGGACTCGGTAGGGGCTCTGTCGGCGAACGCCGAACATGCTCATTGCCGAGTACCGGCAACCTCGCCCGCCGGCTCCGCGCCACGGGTGTAGCCGAAGAGTGCTGAACACAATGCCGCTAGGAGTCGGCCTCCGGCTGGCCGGAAGGCTAGGTTGAAGGAGGCTGTTCAGTTTCTGGAGGTCGCTCGTCAGTCGTCTGCCTCCGAACATCACGCTGCAACAGGTAGCTGTCCGCCATGACAACTGCGTCCGCCTGGCCGGCCACCGCGTGGAAACGCCGCACGGTGGTATCCGACGCGGCGTTGGGATCCGCGTGCACCGGGTCGATCGTAGGTGGCTCCAACGCGGTGGCCCTCTCGTCGGACGAGTGTCCGATGTATTCCTCGAGGAGGTGCACAGTTGCCGGCACTTCCGTACGTATGAGCGCCGCGAAGCTCGGCTGCGTCAGCGGAACCCACCTCAGGCCGGCGCCCGGAGGGTCTGCCTCAGCGCGCGGGCAGGTGTGGATTCACTGCGGGAGTCAGGAACGCGAGAGCGCGGTCGGCCCACTCCTTGCGTGGGGCGCCGAACCTGAGGACCTCGGCGAGGTAGGCGCCGACCAATATGCCGAGCACGGTGTCGGGGTCGACGTTCGCGCGAAGCCGGCCTGTCTTGATGTCGAGGTTCATCAGGTCGGCGAGGGAATTCAACCGGATGGCCAGTCGTGCGCGTACTGCGGCGGTGAAGCTGGGATCGCTGTTGGCGATGATGGCGGCGGTAGCTCCCGGGCCGAGTCGATTCTCAAGGATCTCCTGCAGTGGTGACTCCACTCGCTTCACCGGCGACCGCGACCTCACCAAGGTCCGCGAACTCAACCCGCCGCTGCAGTCCCTCGACGAGTGGCTGGCCAAGCGCAAGGCCGCCTTCAAGCTCGAGCCCACGCTGTAAGACAAACCTGATCGAAGGGAGAGCGTGGTGGAGAGCGCTCTCCTCTTCCTTCGGGTGGTGGGGGGGCGGAGAATGTCGGTAGGTTGCGGATCGGTGGGGGTCCCGGGCCGGAGCTGTGGGGTGCAGCGACCGGAAGTCCGTACCCAGGTCAGGCCAGGTGGCCTGGAGGGGGTTCGATGACCAGGATTCTCGTTGTCGACGACGAGCCCGACCTGCTCGGATTCGTCCGCAGTGCGCTGGAGGCGGAAGGCTTCCACGTGACCACGGCCACGGACGGTACGGACGGGCTCCGCCAAGCCCTCACCGGCAAGCCCGATCTGGTCATTCTCGACCTGCTGATGCCCGGACTCGACGGCCAGGCGGTGCTGACCGCGTTGCTGACCCACGACCGGTCCACCAGGATCCTGGTGCTGTCCGCGACCGAGGACCGGCAGGTGCGGGTCGCCTGCCTCGAGCAGGGTGCGGTCGACTTCTTGGCTAAACCCTTCGTGGTCCGGGAGCTGATCGCCCGAGTGCGGTCGCGGCTGCTGTCGCCCGCACCCGCGGGCGCGCCTTGGCTCCCGGAAGTGCTGCGGGTAGGCGAGATCCTGCTCGACACCAGGACACGACGCCTGCAGGTCGGCGAGCGGACCGCCGAGCTGCCGCAGCGCGAGTTCCTGTTGCTGCAGCACCTGATGCGCAACCCGGACACCGTGTGCTCCCGGCAGGAGTTGCTGTCCGAGGTGTGGGGCTACGACTTCGACCCGGCGACCAACCTGGTCGACGTGTGCGTCGCCCGGCTCCGGTCCAAGCTCCGCAGCGACGTCATCCGGACGGTGCGCAATGTCGGCTATCAGCTACAAACCGCGTGAGAACGCGACGCTCGCCGGGCCGGCGGTCCGGACCGGGCACCGGGTCCGGCTGAGCCGCGGGCGGCTCGTCGACGGCCTGCTGGCCACCTTCATCCTCGTCATGCTCCTGCTGATGATCGGCATGCCCGGTGAGGAGACGATTCCGTACCACTTCCTGTTCCTCAGTCTCACCATCGTGTACGGCTTCCGGGTCTGGCCGCTGTGGCCGACCATCGTGGTGACCGTGGTGGTGACCGGCGCGACCGGGTGGGTGCTCGGGGCGCACGCGCTGAGCGGGATCATCGACCGGGCCGAGCTCGCCGAGGTGCCGTTGATGCCTGCGCTGTTCGTCGCGATGGTCTGGCACGCCCAGCGCCGGGCCGCGGCCTTGCGCCAGGTGGAGCGGATGGCCGACCAGCGCCGGGCCAGTCTCGACCGCGAGCGGGGGTTCCTCCGGGATACCTCACACGCGATCCGCACACCGATCACGATCGCTCGCGGCCACCTGGAGCTGGCCGGCGCGGCGAGGTCGGCGGCGGCCACGCGACCGCACATCGAGGTCGCACTCCGGCAGCTGGACCGGATGTCCGCACTGTCCAACCGCCTGCTGGCACTGGCCCGGCTGGACGCCGGTGAGGAGCTGGACCGCCGGCCGACCGACGTCGCCGCGCTGGTCGGCGAGATCGGCCGGAACTGGACCGCGAACACCGATCGGGTCTGGTCGGTCGAATGCCGGCCGACCGGGACGATGCGCGTCGATCCGGACTGGCTGGAGCTCGCCCTCGACGCACTGGTCGAGAACGCCGTGCACTTCACCGCGTCCGGTGACACGATCCGGCTCGGTTGTACGTCGTCCGCCGGGCAGACCGCGATCTCCGTCGACGACTCCGGACCGGGGATCGAGTCCGACGACCTGCCGTACGTGTTCGAGCGGTTCTGGCATCGGCGTCCGGACCAGGGGCCGATGGGCAGTGGCCTCGGTCTGCCGATGGCCCGTGCCATCGCCGAGGCACACGGTGGGACGTTGCAGGCCACGGCCAGTCCGGACGGCGGCGCGCGGTTCGTGCTGACCATCCCCCACACCGGGTGATGGTCAGCGAACCACCACGTGGCCGACCTGCGCTGAGCCCAGCAACACGGTGACCTTCGTGCCGCGGCGGATCCAGTTGCCCGGGTTCTCGAACACCAGGTAGTACGTCTCCCCCGAGGTGTACTTGCCCGTGTGGGCGTGGTTCATCAGCAGGTCGCGCACGACCAGACCGGTGTCCTCGTCGATCAGTGCGGGCGGTGTGGCTGCGTCGTGCAGGCTGTTCGCCCGGTTGGGATCGAGGACCTGGAACCGTAGATCGAGCAGCCCGCCTCCGCCCGTCACGGCGACGCGAGTGATGCGTACGCCGCTGCGTTGGGCGAGCCCATCGGCGTCCACCGGCGTACGTCCCCAGGCGATCTGGGCCACCGGGGCCGGCGCCGCCGCGGACTGGTCGCTCCGATCGCTCGAGAGGAACCAGACCGCCAGCGCGCCGGCGACCAGCGCCACGCCGGTCACGACACCCAGGCTCCGTGTCAGCCGGCTCATGGCTGGATGAAGACCACCATGCCGCCACCGGTCAGCGGTGTGGGCGACGTGGTGAGCTGAGGACCGTTGGTCAGATGCAGTTGGCGGTTGAACAGCGGGAAGCCGTGGCTGCTGGGCGGAGTGCCCGCGGGCACGACCACGATGGTGTCTTCGGTGGCACCGGCCGGGATCGTCTCCGTACTGGCACTGAACGGGTTCGTCAGCAGTCTGGCATCGCGGGCGACGACCTGCTGGTGTGTGCCGAGCAGAGTCATCGACGTGTTGTCGTAACCGGCATTGAGGTACCGCAGCAGGACCCGTTGACCCGCGGCCGCCGCGATCGGCGGAGTGCCGGGGTACGAGGTCCCGTTGACGAACCAGTACGTCGCGCGGAAGTTCTGCAGGTCGAATGTCGCCGGTGCGGCGTTGAACGCGGGATCCACCGCGGTCAGCACCAGGACGGCTTCGATGTCGTACGCCGTTGTCGCGGAAGCGTAGGCCTGGTTGGTAGTGGTCGTATGCACCAGCAGCGCGCCCGACAGGCCCATGGCCTCCTGGCGTCCGGCGTCACCGCCGCTCTGGTACAGGTAGGTGCCCGGCTGCGCCGTGAAGGACCGGCTGACGGCGGCACCGGGCGCCGCGTCGGTCGGTCCGGGGTCGAACGTCACTCCGGGAATCTCGAACGACAGCACATGTCCGGCGGGCAAGGCGTTCCGGACCGTGATGGTGACCACGTCTCCAGCCGTGACCTCGAGTTTCGGTCCAGGCAGGCTCGCAGTCGCCGTCGCGCAGTTGCCTGGCGTTGTCGGCGTACCGAATCCCCAGATGGGGACTGTGCCACCACCGGGCAGCGGTGCGGTCCCCGGTACGGCGCACAGCTCGATCGCCACGATGGCCGCGGTCGCCGAGCCACCCACACACGTCAGGCCGAACACGGCCAGCACGAGGACCAGCAGGACCCGGGCCCCGCGGTGGACGGTTGTACGCATCGCCGCTCTCCTTTGCCACTCGTGCCCGGTCATGGCGCGTCGTACACGATCTTCATCAGGTCGCCCCAGGTCGAGAACGTCGTCGGCGCGGGTGCGGTGTATCGCTGGGTGTGGACGAGCACTCGGACCTGGCCGGCGTACGACCCGGTGCCGATGTAGGCGCTCGCCGGCCCCGGCAGCGTCCACGTGGAGCTGACGTCCGGGGTAGAGCCGACGCCCTGGGGTTGGGCGGGTGGTGCCGGCAGCGTCGTCCAGCCCGCGGAGGTCGCCGTACTGCAGCCGGCCGCGCCGGCCACCGTCCAGTTGCAGATCTTGACGGTCTGCAACGGCAGGTTGGTGGTGACTGCCGGACAGGTGGCTGTCGTGGTGACGCCACAGTTACGGCCCTCGTAGATCACCTTGAGGTTCGCGCTGCCGGCCGGTACGCCACCGAACGCGCCGTACCAGTCGGTCGCGAGGGCGGTCACGACCGCACCGCTCAGGTGAGTCGCCGCCACTGTGCCGAGTTGACCACGTGTCACCGTCCAGGTGGTGGTCGCCTGGCCGCCGGTCACCTGCAGGACTTCGTTGTCGATGCGAACGAAGTACGAGCCGGTAGTGGGGAATCCGGCGGCCGAGGCGACCGTGATCGACGTCTGACCCGAGGTGGTGGCTGTCGGGCGCGTCGTCGTCTTGGGATTGAGCTGGTAGTAGACGTCGTCGGACTGACCGAGTGCGGCGACCGAGCCGGACTTCAGAGTGGCCCCGATCAGCGAGGACGAGGTCGCTGAGCCGAAGCAGCCACCCGCCGGGTCGACGCGGAGCAGTGTGCCCATGCCGCCGAAGCCCTGGTCGAAGTTGGTGAACTCGTTCAGCGCGTGGCTGTGCAGCGGGAAGTACCACTCACCGCAGGCGTTCTGGGACACGGTGCCGACCGGCAGAGTCCCCTTGTAGCCCAGGTACGGCGATCCGCTGTACCAGGTGTTGCCGTCCTTGAAGAACAGGTTGCGGTAGTTCGGCTGGGCGACCGGCAGCGGGTTCGCGGTCGGGTTCCAGTTGTCCACGTCGTCCCAGCGGAGCAGGAAGTCCTCGGTCTGCCCGGAGCCGATCGTCTCGCCGAAGTGCTCGGTGGACGCGACCAGCCGGCCGTCCTGCGCGATCTGCCGGGTGTGGTTGCCGTGCGGGTGGAACGGGTGGTTGACCGCACCGACGTTGATCATCCGGATCAGCGCGGGGCGGTTGTCGGCGGCGGAGTTCGGCTGGAGCCGGACCAGTGCGCCGTACGGCTGGTTCGGCAGCAAGGCGGAGCCGTTGTCCTGGATGGTGTCCGGGAACTCGCGGCCGTTGATCGCGAAGTACCGGTTCCGCAGCGCGTTGACGTCGTACGTGCCGCCGACCTCGACCGCGTGGTGCAGGTCGGGGTCGATGTCGCTGAGCAGCAGCAGGTACTCGCGGCTCGGTGCGAACTGGGTCGCCGCGTCGGCGTAGGCGAAGTCGTCGCCCAGCGTCGGCCGGACGATCAGCGCACCGGCCAGGCCCATCTCGAGTTGCTTGGCGACGTCCGATCCGCTCTCGTACAGATAGGTCCCGGGCTGGCCCGCGGTGAACGTGTAGGTGATGTCAGCACCCGCGGCGACCTCGGTGGTGAGCAGGCCGGCGCTGCCGGCGCTCGGGGCTACCGTGCTGTCCTGGCCGGGGAAGACGATGGAGGTTGCCTCAGGCAAGTTGTTGTGCAGGTTCACGACCACCGTCTGGCCCTGCGTCGCGCACAGCACCGGTCCGGGACTCTGGAAGTGCCCGCCGGCCGGCGAGTAGCTCCACATCAGGACACTGTTGCCGTCCGGCGTGTCGATCGTGCCCGCGGACGCGACCAGGTCGAAGGTCCGCGTCGAGCCCACTACCGTGCCCGGCGTACAGATCATGCCGATCGGTGCGACAGCCTCGGGCTGCGCGCTGGCGCTCAGCGAGGCGATCGGGACCAGGAGACCGGCGGCGAGCGCCAGACCGGCCAGTGACCGGCGGATGCGGGGCAAAGTACTGCGTGTCATCGTCGCCTCCTGCTCAGACATAGGTCTGGCTCACGACGGTCTGCGCCGGCAGCGGGGTCAGATACACCCGTACCTCGGTCATCATTCCGCTCGGGCCGGGTGCGCCGAGGCTGGACAACCTGCGCCAGTCCCGGTTCTTGAAGAAGTAGACGTTGTAGCTGCCACGCCCGTCGCTCCCGGACGGTCTGGCCGCGGAGTACGCCGGTGCGTCGAACAGCACGTCCCGCGCCTCACCCGGACCGATGTACAGCGTGTTCGTCCAGTACGACGTGTCCGTGCTGCCGTTGCGCAGCAGAGACGCATCCTGGCCGATCACGTGCATCGGGATGCCGGGCAGCTGCATCGCGTGCTGCTGGTAGCCCAGGTTCGCCAGTCGGAGCAGGACCCGGTCCCCCGGATTCACCTGGATCAGAGCGGAGTTCGGCAGGCTGTAGTCGGGGGCATCGTCGTAGTTCGGGTTCGGTGTCGCGATCCGCAGGGTCGGCGGCAGCGACAGGTCGTCGTTCGGCAGTGTCGTCTGCGGGTAGCAGCGTCCGTTCAGGACGAACCACTGTGGCTCGTAGTCGGTGGCGATCGACTCCTGGATGTCCCGGTCGCCGTCGTGGAAGTTGCTCCAGTACTCGTTGAGCAAGATCGCGAAGTGCCGGTGGTAGCCGGTAGACCCGTCACCGTCGTTGTAGGCGAACCGCGAGAACCCGCCGACCGTCGTACCGTCCTGGAGCGGGCGGACGAAGACGATGCCGGTCATCCCCATCTGAACGTGCTCGACGTCTTCGAAGTGACAGTGGTACATGTACGTGCCCTCGCGGTGCGGGCGGTAGAAGTACGTCAACTGCTTGCCGATCGGCACCGCCACCGAGACCTCGGGGACACCATCGTTCAGTGGCGACGGTACGTCGAAGCCGTGCCAGTGCACGGTGTGCGAGTCGGTCAGATCGGGCCGCTGGACCAGGCCCAGGTTGGTCAGCGTGATCTTCACGTCGTCGTTCTGCTTGACGTCGATGGTCGGCGCGCTGGTCTGGGCATGGCCCTTGTACTGCGTGATGAGCTGGTCCACCGTGGCCGACGGGTTCACCGGGATGAACCCGAAGATGTACAGCGGATCGTCCTCACGGCCGGGCGCCGTGACGTAGCCGTCCGTGGCGGCCAGCGCCAGGGTGGTCGTGGCCGCCGCGGCGGCGCCGGTCCCGCGGACCAGGCCGGCGCCGACCCCGCCGAGGGCGAGGGTGCCCAGCGCACCCAGGCCGGTGGCCTTCAGGAAGTCCCGGCGTCCGAAGCCGGTCGGGTGCGAGCTCATCGCGTCCTCCTGCCGAGGCTGATAGGTGCTCATGGGAACGGGATCGGGACGCCGGGCAGCTCGTCCGCGCCCAGGTCCCACGGGGTGAGGATCCGGAGCGTGCGCAGCTGCGGACGGAACTGGCTGTCGTAGTCGCCCAGACCGCCGTTCGTCGCCGGGCTTCCGGTCGGGGCCGGGACCGCACCCCCGGTGCACGCCGCGAGGTTTGGTACTGGTGCGGGCGTGTTCGAGCAGCGGACACCACGGTCCAGCAGCGGGCTGGTGGCCAGCAGGTGGTAGTCACCGGTCAGCCCGACCGGCGGGTCGGCGCCGGTGATGGTGACCGCCGCGGTCTGCGGATCGAGCCGCGACCCGGACACCGTCAGCTCCAGCGTGAACGGGGTGACGAAGGCCGGGGCGGTACCGATCAGGTTGCCCTGGCCGCCGGGTACCGCGTGCAGGACGCCGTCCGGTCCGAGGATCTGCCCGTTGGTCAGGTCGGAGTACCGCGGGACGAACGTGTCGGCGTTGTTCGTCGTACCGTGCACCTCGAAGTCGATGAAGCCCTGGTCCACCAGCGTGGAGCCCGGGCCGAAGCCGGTCAGGGTGAACGCGTTGTTGTTCCAGAAGATGTCGTTGAACTGGGCCACCGGGCGGGAGAAGTCCGGCCGGGTCGCCGCGTTCGGGTACTGCGCGACGTACCGGGCGTCGTTCTGCCAGAGCGGATCGTTGCCCTCGGAAGCGAGTCCGGCCGAGTGCGGCTCGCCGATCGCGGAGTTCTCCGACGAGGCGGTGGCCACGTTGTTCGCCACGGTGTTGTTGATGATCCGGACGTTCGAGGAGTCGTCCAGCATCATCGCGCCGCCGATGTCGGCCGACCCGTTGTCGACGATCATGTTGTCGCGGATGTTGATCACGCCGTCGAGCGCGTCGAGGACGAACACGCCACCGCCGTCGTCACCGGAGTAGTTGCTCTGGATCAGATTCTTGTCCAGTGACACCTGGCCCGTGCCGTCGCCGAGCCCGCCGCCGACCGGCAGTTCGGACTCGATCGCGACGCCCGCGCCGGAGTCGACGGAGTCGTTGTAGTAGATCTGGTTGTCGTGGATGTTCCCGCCGGTGCTGAGCCCGATGTGGGAGATGCCGGCGCCGTAGTTGACGCTGAAGTTCGAGCAGACGATGTTGCCCGTGACCTCGTAGTTGTTCGAGCCGTAGAAGATGCCGAGCCCACCGGCCTGGGTCAGGCCGCCGTTGCCGAGCAACCGGTTGTTCGCCACCTTCACGGTGAAGTTGTGGCTGGCGTGGTCGTACGGCTGGCCGATCCCGATGCCACCGGCAACGACGCCGGCGTTGTTCTCCAGCACGTTGTTGGTGAGCTGCTCGTTGTTGATCGACGCCTGCAACTGGATGCCGCCGGCACCTTCGCCCGAGCCACCGGTCATCAGGGCGACACCGTCGATCCGGGACCGGTTGAACTCGATCTGGTTGACCGCGGTCGTCGTACCCGCGAGGTCGTACGCCGTCGCCGTCTTCGCGACCACGGTGACATCGGCACCCCGCAGGACGGGATGGGCCGCGTCGACGTACGGAGCGTTGGCCGCGATGGTGGCGTCGTACGCGGTCGCGTTCTGCTGGAAGTAGCGGCCGTCGATAACCGAGCCGAGGACGTGGAAGCGCGGGTCCTCCGGGTCGCGGGCCTGGAACTCGTGCGCTCCGATGATGCCGCCCGGGCCGACGCCCTGGATCTTCAGCGGCTTCCAGACCAGCACGTTCTCGTTGTACGTGCCGGGCTTCAGCACCAGCAGGCTGCGTGCCGGGGCGGCGTCGATGGCGGCCTGCAGTTGGTGACCGGTGAGCGTCGGCGCGGCGACGTTCACGACGTTCGGGTTGTAGTTGATGCCGCCGGACGATCCGGTGACGTGGACGGTGATGCCGTTCGCTGTCGGCACGCCGCCGTTGGCGTTCGACGTGATCAGGGTCAGATGCTTCGGTCCCGGCCTGAACGTCAGGCCGAAGGCCGGGATGCGGATCTGGACCTGATCGGGTACGCCGGTGGTCCCCGAGGTACCGGGTGTCCAGCTGACGATGCCGCCGTTGGCCCGGGTCAGCGTCACCGACGAGCCGGTGCGGTCGTCGGTCAGGGTTGCCCGGACTCCGGTCGCGCCGGTAGCGGTGCCCTGCGCGCCGATGAAGTCGGCCTGGATCGTCATCACCTGGCCAGCCGTGCGAACGGGAGTGTCGACCTGCAGCAGTTCGGGTCGTGCCGGTACGGCGGGATCCTCACAGCCGGTGCCGGAGATCGGGTCCAGCGGCAAGTCGAGCTGGGTGGTCAGACCCGGCCAGGCCTCGGCCGGAGTCGTTGCCGTGAGCAAGTTCGGGTTGTAGGTGGGGTTCGGTGCCGTCTTCGAGCCGGGGTCGTCGACCTTGACGAGGTACATCCCGGGGCACGGTCCCTGTGGGATCGGGCAGTTGAGGGTCTCGGTGGACGGGACCAACGCCTCGAACGAGCCGTCCGGGCTGGTCTTCACCGTGGTGAGCAGCCGCCAGTTGTTGGCGTCGTACGGCAGGTTCACGTTGCCGCCAGGGCCGGCGGTGTCGACCCGGGCGTAGATACCGACCGGGATGTTGCCGATCGGCCGCGGCTCGCCGTACCACGGCGACTGCGGGTTGCGCTCGAAGTAGATGTCGTTGAACACCTGGCCGACCAACCGGCCGGGCTCGGCGACATCACCGGTGCGGGTGTCGGCCGGGTCCGTCCCGTTGGGGTCGGTGCGGAAGTTCGTCATCAGGTTGAAGTCGGCGTTGGCGTTCTGGCTGTTCTGCAGCACGACCAGGCGCTTGTCGCACAGCGGTGCGTGCGCACCGGCCACGCCGAAGTAGTTGCTCCGGGTCACCAGGGTCGACTGGTCGATCACGTGGTCGTCACCGGTGCACGGCGGCGGCGGGATGGCCGGCGTGAAGTGGTTGCCCAGGTCAACGTTCACGTCCTCTTCGCGGACCGGGCGGTACAGGCAGCCGGTGCCGTCGCCGGGGAGTGAACCCTTGGCGTGGCTGACCCGCTGCGAGGCGCCGGCCGGGTTGCACTCCCGGCTGTCGGTGGTGTCGGTCGGCATCACCACGTGGGTGATGTAGGTGCCGGCCACCAGCGCGGTCGGCTGGGTGTTGCCGGTGCACGTGCCGTCGTCGGCGGTCAGGTCGTAGCCGGTCGGGCAGTAGTCGGCGAAGGCGTAGCCGCCGTCGAACGCGCCGTCCTTGGTCTGCTCACCGGTGATCGGGACCTCGAGACAGTTCGGCCCGATGTCCGGGTTGAGGTCCGCACTGATGTCTGCGCCGGCCGCATTGCGAACCGAACAGCCAGGCGCGTACGTTGCCGGGTCGGTCGGCGGCGTACCACTGGGCTGGACCCAGTGATCAGTGACGTACTTGTTCACGATCACGTCGTCGGCGGTGTTCGGCAGGCCGTCCGTGCCGAGCGTCTCCAGGTACACGGTGACGTCGGGGATGGCCGGCTCGTAGTCCTCGTGCGCCTGGAAGCGGGCGTCGAACTCGTTCCGGGTGGTCGAGAAGTAGGTGATGCCGACGATCTGGCCCGGCGTACCGGCCGGGTAGTCCGTCTTGCCCCAGTCGACGGTGGCGCGGTGGCCTTCGGTCAGCAACTGGTTGGTGAGCAACGCCCCGCCGAGGTCGGTCGGGATCGGCGTGACCACGCTCGGGTCGAACTCGTCGTGCTGCGACGCGCCGCTGACCCCGAAGCGGGCGAAGCCCTGCTCGTTGACGATCCAACGACCCAGCGGACCGCCTTCCGCGGTCGGGTACTGGTAGTAGCCCGAGGGATCGGTGAAGGTGGCTTCCTTGATCGAGCCGTCCCGCCAGCGCTGGTCCATGTCGGTGTTCGCGATACCTGGCTCACCGGGATCCCTGATCTGGTTGCCGTTCAGGTCCTTGTAGACATGACCGTCCAGCCAGCCGAACCAGCGGGACACGCCGACGCCGTGCTCGTCCGGGTGGATCGGGTCGGGATCCTCGACCGCGACGGTCCCACCGGCGGGGACAGTGACCGGCAGGATCCGCATGATGTAGCTCAGCTGCTCGTCCCACAGCGACAGGTTGTAGCTGCCGGCCGGCACGTTCTGGATGTCGAAGTTGCCGTCGCCGTCACCCTGGCCGATGAACACGGTGCGGTCGGTGCTGCTGTCGCTCAGGGCAACGAACGGGTTCGCGACCGGCTCGCCGAGCGTCAACTGGTCGAACGGAGGCCAGCCCTGCCAGTTGCGCGCCGTACCGGTGATCTCGCCGGTGCCCGGAGTCGCGAACGGTTGTGGTGCGCAGACGAAGCCGAACCAGTACGCCGTCCGTGCTGTCGGCGGCTCCCACAATTGCTCGCCGGGCGCACCGGTCCCGTCGGCACCCTCTTCCGTCGGCGCCTGCAACTGCAGACCGCCGTCGATCGTGGTGGTTTGGTACCAGCGGCTGTCGGGATCACTGTTGCACGGGCGGTCCGGTGGATGGACGTCGATGAAGTACGTCGCCGGACCGAGGTTGTCGACCAGGCTGAAGCCGTCGCCGTTGGTCAGGCAGAGTCCACCGCACAGCGGCTGGTTGTTGTAGTCGACCGTGACCGCGTTGTGGGTCTGTTCCTCGAGGCCGATCTGGAACCCGGACAGGCCGGCTTCCTCGGTGTCGGGAGCGCCGTTCGCCCAGGCGTTGTCCTCGAACACGAAGACGCGGATCTTGCCGAGTGGCAGCGGGTGCTCGTCGCTTTGCACGGTCAGGTCGACGCGTGCGGTCAGTGATCCGTCCGCGGCGGCGTCGGCGGGCAGGTTGATGTACTTGCCCCACATCTTGTGGTCGAGCGCGCGCACCGAGATCAAGTATCGCCCGGCCGGCAGGGTGACCGTGGTGCGGGTCTGGTCGCCTTCGCGGACGATCGGGCTGTTGCTCTCGGTGTTGAGCGCCTTCGGGTCGTTCGGCAGCTTCGTGTTGTCGAGGTTGATGATGTAGCTGAAGTTCGCCAGCGGATTGCCGGTGGGGAAGTCGCGCGCGTCGACGGTGACCGAGCAGCCCGCCGCGGGACAGGCGGCAGCCGCCTGGGCCTTCGGCACCGATCCGGTGAGGGCGGCCAGCCCGGGGAGGGTGGCGGCGATCAGGCCGAGGACCGCGACCCGGGCCACCACCGCCCGGGTACGGCGGATCAGCCGGAACGGTCGACCGACACGGTTGGTCGAAGCTGCAGACATCAGAACCACCCTCCTGGCGGCACGACCTGAGCAGGCTGCCGCCTGGCGCCTGGACATCTGTGGGTGATCATCCGGCCGTCCGGCGCGTCCGGCGGGTTCCATGACGGCTCTGTCATCCGCAGGTCATCCGGCGGTCATCTGCCCGCGCTCGGCGGATGACGGCCCGGTCATGAAATGACGGTCGCGTCATGAACCGGAGCAGACCGGCGCGACGGTTCCTATCGTCGAACTGCCGGCGCGGTGTCCCAGGATCCAGGCAGTGTCCCAGGATCCAGCACAGGGCCGGCAGTGAGGGGGAGCCAGTGCGGCGCCGCTGTCTGCTGATGCTTGCCGGCGTGCTTCTCCTCTGCGCACTGCCGTCGGTCGCGGTCGCACACACCGAACTGGTCCGGTCAGACCCGGCCGACGGCACCGTGCTCGCGGAGTCCCCCGGGCTGGCCCGGCTGTGGTTCAGCGGCGATATCGCGGCGGCCCGCAGTACGGCGCGTCTGGTCGACGAGCACGGCGTCACGGTTGCCGGAACCGAGGTCGTCAAAGGCTCTGGCGATCCGCGGGCGATCGCGGTCGAACTGCCCAGCCTGGCAGTCGGCTCGTACGGCCTGCTGTGGGTGGCCGTGTCGGCGCGCGACAGTCATACGACCAGTGGGACCGTGACCTTCGCGATCGGGCACTCCGGAGCCTTGCTGCCGGCAACTGCATCCGGTGACTCGGGTGGTTTGGTCGGGCGGTGGATCTGGCTGCTGGCGCTGGCTGGTGTGGTTGGGCCGGTCGCGGTGGCTGTCTTCGTTCTTCGCCGGCCGATGGACCCCACCGCGGTTGCTGCGCGCCGTCGGCTGGTTGTGACGGCTCTGGTGTCCGCACTGATCGCGATGGCCCTGCAGCCGTCGTTGGCTCGCGTGATCACGCTGATCGTCTTCTGCTTGCTGGTCGCGCTGGTGCTGATCGGGCGACTGGCTCACGCGGCTCTCTTGTTGCCGCTCGTCGTACTCGCGTGGCTCGAGGCTCTCGGCAGTCATGCGGCCGCTCTGCCGGAAGGACGGCTCTTCGCGTTACTTGCTGATGCCGTCCACGCGTTTGCCGGACTGCTGTGGCTGGGTGCGGTTCCTGCGTTGCTCGTCGTCTTCTGGCGTCGCCCTCGCGGGGAGCTGGCGCGACAGCTCAGAGGGCCGTTCTCAGTCATGGCGGCGGGCAGTGTCCTGCTCGTCCTGGCGTCCGGGCTCTACAGCGCAGGTCTCGAGGTCGCCACGCCCCGCAGCCTCGTCGCCACGTCGTACGGCCGGCTGCTGCTGGTGAAGACCGGGTTGCTCGCGACTATCGGCGTCCTGGGGCTGCTGAACGCGTGGCGGTTGCGCCGGCGGTCCGTCCCGGTTCGCACGATCGCTGTCGAGAGCGGTGTCGGAGCAGTGCTCTTGGTTGCGGTCGCGGCCCTGGTCGGGTCGGCTCCCCCGGTGAGTCCGCCGTCCGACGTCGCCTCCGCGGTGACGCGCACTGGCTTCGTGTCGGATCTGGTGGTCACGGTGTCAGCGACCCCGAACCGACCGGGAGTGAACTGGTTTACGGTGCTCGCGGACAGCAGTCGCCGGCCCGCACCGGCTCCGCTTGCGAGTGTCGACCTGCGCATCGGCGATCAGACCGTCGTACTGCAGCGGCTGACCACGACTCGCTACTTCGCTACGTATCGGGCCGGTACGGCGGGTGCCGTGCGGATGGTCGCCGTACTGCATCGGGGTGGTCAGGAGTACGCCGTACCGCTCGACTGGCAGGTGTCGTCGCCTGCGGTCCGGCCGGCGCCGGGGCGGAGGCTGGCGCCGTACACGGATGTCGCGGCGTTGTTGCTGCTGGAGCTTGGGGTCGTGGCTGGTGCTTGGTGGCTCGTTCGGGGTCCGGGAGGTTCACGATGAGGTCTGTAGCGGTTGCAGTCGTCGCATCGCTGGCATTGTCCGGCTCGGCGTTCGCCGCGCCGGTGTCCGATCCGTTCGTCGACGTCATCGTGGTGATGAAGTCGCAGGCGGCCCCCACGATCGCCACGCCGGATCGGCGGGAGCGGATTCGTCAACTGGAGAAGGCGTTGCGGGACCATGCCAACACGACGCAGCGCGGTGCCCGCGACCTGCTCGCCGTACGGCAGAAGCAGGGCCGCGTGACGTCGGTCGTGCCACTGTGGATCACCAACGCGATCGGCGCCCGGGTGCGCGCGAGTGTGGCAGCCGAGTTGGCGCATCGGCCGGATGTCCGCGAGGTCCGGCCCAGTACGACGATTGAGGCACCGTCCGCGGCCGCTGCGACGACTGTGGAGCCGAATCTCACCCAGGTGAACGCACCGGCACTGTGGGACCTCGGCTACCGCGGTCAAGGCATGGTCGTGGCTTCGATGGACACCGGCATCGACATCAGCCACCCGGAGCTCGCCGCGCGCTGGCGTGGCGGCAGCAACAGCTGGTACGACCCGAACGGGCAGCACCCGGCGACGCCGATCGACCTGATCGGTCACGGTACCCAGACGATGGGCGTGATGGTCGGCGGCGACGGTGGCGGCTCCGCGATCGGGGTCGCGCCGGATGCGCGCTGGATCGCGGTGAAGATCTTCAACGACCGCGGGCAGGCAAGCTCGACGGCTATCCATCTCGGCTACCAGTGGCTGCTCGACCCGGACGGGAACCCAGCGACCGCCGACGCGCCGAATGTGGTGAACAACTCGTGGACGATGACGGCCGGCAGCTGCAGCCTCGAGTTCCAGGCGGACCTGCGCAACCTGCGCACGGCCGGAATTCTCCCGGTCTTTGCCGCCGGCAACTACGGACCGACGGCCGGTACGTCGGCCAGCCCGGCGAACAACCCGGAGGCGCTCGCGGTCGGCTCGGTCGACGGGAACGGGCTGATCGACCCGTACAGCAGCCGTGGACCGTCGGCCTGCACCCAGGGGACCTATCCACAGCTGGTTGCTCCCGGCACGGATATCCGCACGACCGACCTGTACGGCGGCTATCTGGACGTCTCGGGGACCTCCCTGGCCGCACCACACGTCGCCGGCGCACTGGCCCTTCTGCTTCAGGCCTCCCCCGGATTGTCCGCCGATCGGCAGCAGGCGGCGCTGCAATCGGGTGCAGTCGACCTCGGCCCGACGGGGGCGGACAACGACTACGGCTCCGGCCGGCTCGACGTCGTGGCGTCGTACAACTGGTTGCAGAGTACGCCGGACTTCAGCGTGGCCGTGACGCCCGCAGCGGTCAGCGTTCTGCCGGGTGGAACCGCCACGTACACCGTGACGATCACGAGCAGTGGGGGTTTCAGCGGTGATGTCGCGCTCTCGGTCAGCGGACTGCCCGGGACCTTCAACCCACCCGTGGTGGTCGGTGGTGCTGGGACCTCTGTGCTCACGGTGACCGGCCCGGCGAGCACCGGCACGAACTCGCTCGTCATCACCGGCACGAACGGCCAGGTGAGTCGTACGGCGACCGCATCGCTGACGGTCGTGCCGCCGCCGGACTACGGTCTCACCGCTACTCCGAGCAGTCGGACGGTGAACGCCGGGGCGTCCACGACGTACAGCGTCTCGGTCGCTCCCACCAACGGCTTCGCCGCAGATGTGGCGCTGACCGCCACCGGACTCCCGGCGACCGTGGGCTCAGCCGCGATGAGCCCGACGGTCGTCCATGGCAGCGGTACGGCGCAGCTCGCCGTCACCACCTTGGCGTCAGCACCCGCTGGGACCTACCCCATCACCGTGTCAGGCGTGAGCGGCACCCTCAGCCACTCGGTCGTGGTGAACCTGGTCGTCAACCGGCCGGACTTCGCGCTAACGATCAGCCCGTCCTCGGTCACAGTCACGCGGCCGTTCACCGCGACCTACTCCATCGGAGTGTTCTCGACCGGAGGCTTCACGGGCTCAGTGGCACTGAAGGTGTCGGGCCTACCGCCGAACACGTCCGCGAGCTGGATCGGCACACCGGTATTCCCGCCAGGAAGCGCCACGCTGAAGGTGAAGACCACGGCAAGCACACCCCGCGGCACCTACACCCTGAAGGTCACCGCCACCAGCGGATCCCTGACCCACCAGACAACAGCAACCTTGCTGGTGCGCTGAGCCCCGGAGTTCACTCAGCGTCAATCTGTAGACACGTGACGTATATGCCGTAGAGCGGTCTGGATGTCATGGTCGTGATCGTTCGTTCCCGCCCCCTTGAAAGAGCGACACATGAGCGATCTCGCTTCCGCCCCATCCCCCCGACCCCGACGTGCGCGCCGCTGGCTCGGCGTGCTGCTCGGCACTGCCCTGCTGACGGTCACCTCCGCGGCAGCGGCGTACGCGGCTCCGCCTCCGTCCCTGCCCCAGAACGCCGGTGGCTACGAGCAGTCGTTCTCGCCGGCCTACGACTACGACGGCGACGGGTGCTACGCCACCCCCGCCATCGGAGCGGACGGCACCCTCAACCCCGGGCTCAACCCGACCGGCGCCGTCAACGGCAATTGCCGGGACCAATCCGACCTGGACAACAGCCAGACCTACGCCCGCTCCAAGTGCAACAACGGGTGGTGTGCGGTCGTCTACGCCAGCTACTTCGAGAAGGACCAGGCCGTGGCCGGCAGCGGCCTCGGCGGGCACCGGCACGACTTCGAGCACGTCATCTCGTGGATCAACCAGGCGTCCAACCAGGTCGAGTACGTGACCACGACGCAGCACAGCAGCCAGGTGACCTATGCGAGGTCGCAGGTGCGCTTCGACGGGTCACACCCGAAGGTCGTCTACCACAAGGACGGCGCGAGTACGCACTTCTTCCGGCTGGCCAACAGCAATGACGAACCGCCGGAGAACCACTACCACAACTGGCGGTACCCGCCGATCGTCGATTGGACCGGCTGGCCCAGCACTGGGCTCCGGGACATCCTGATGAACGCCGACTTCGGCTCCGCCACGATCAAGATCACCGACAACGACGACCGGTTCCGCAACCTCCTGAACGCCTCCAAGCCCAGCGGCATCCCCTTCGACCCCTGGGCCTGACGCAGCAGGACCAGCCGTCGGCCTATCCGGGCCGCCGGCTGGTCCGAAGCTCTGGAGTGGTGCCAGGCGTGCTGACAGCCCGGCGGCACCAGTGCGGCGGCGGCGTCTTTGGTCAGGAGACGCAGCCGCCGCAGCTGCATCGGTTGCTCGCAGCAAATATTTCTTTCCCGATCCGACCCATCCGCCGGTACGACGACCCCGAATCCCTGGCTGTCAGCCGTGAGCGATGCCGCTCACGCCCTCACCAGGAAAGAGATCGTCATGTCACGAAAGATCGTCCGCGCCGGCCTCGCCGCGTCTGCTCTGGCCCTCGTCCTCGCGTCGGCGGCGTGTGGCAGCAGCGATGACAACAGCTCATCCAGCTCCAGTTCGTCCTCGACGACCACGAGCAGCACGCCCTCGGCGTCCGCGTCGATGGACGATGCGGCCGCCGGCCTCGTCGGGCCTGGCTGCGCCGACTACGCCAAGGCGAACCCCAACGGCGCCGGCTCCATCGACGGCATGGCCGCCGCACCGGTGGCCACCGCCGCCTCCGGCAACCCGCTGCTGACCACCCTGGTCGCCGCGGTCTCCGGCAAGCTGAACCCGAAGGTCGACCTGGTGTCGACGCTGAATGGCGGCGAGTTCACCGTCTTCGCCCCGGTCGACACCGCGTTCGCGAAGATCCCGGCCGCCACGATCAACACGCTGAAGACGAACGACGCGCTGCTCTCGAAGATCCTCACCTACCACGTGGTCGCCGGTCAGCTCGACCCGATGGCCGTCGTCGGCAAGCACGCGACCGTGGAGAAGCAGGAGGTCACCGTGACCGGCTCCGGCAACAGCCTCAAGGTCAACGGCGCGAACGTCATCTGCGGCGGCGTCAAGACCGCCAACGCGACCGTCTACCTGATCGACTCCGTCCTGATGCCGCCGGCCGCCTGACCAGCAGCACCGGACGACCGCAGTCCCGGGCCGGTGTCATCGACCGACAGTTGCCGATGGCACCGACCCGTCTCCAGGTCCTCGACGATGCAGGAGCAGGGTCATGTCACTGATGTCGCACCGGCGGATCCGCGCTATGGGAGGCCGCCGGCGGATCCGGGCCGCCGCGGGTGGGCTTGCCGCCGCCGTCGCCGGACTGGGTCTGGGCGAGCTGACCGCGGCGCTGGCCGGTGGCACGTCGCCGGTGGTCGGGGTCGGGACGCAACTGATCGACCTCGCGCCCGGGCCGGCCAAGGACTGGGCGGTGAAGAACCTCGGCACCGCCGACAAACCGATTCTCGTCGGCGGTGTCCTGTTCGCAGTGGTGGTGTTCGCGCTGGTGGCCGGTGCCGTCGGCGCATCACGCCCCCGCGTCGCGGTCGGCCTCACGGTCGGCTTCGGTGCGCTGGCAATCCTCGCGGCCGCCACGGGACGTACGCTGGCGGCCGATCCGTTCACCCGGCTGCTGCCCGGCGTGGTGACTCTGATCGTCGCCACGGGCGGCATGATCCTCATCCTCAAGGCCCTCGGCCCAAACGTTCCGGAGACGAGCAAGACAGAGCCTGCGTCCGGCGTACCAGGCTTCGATCGGCGGCGGTTCCTGACGACGGCGATGGCGCTCGGCGTCGCGGGCGCGGCCGGAGTGGTGAGTTCGCGGCTGGTGCCGGGGGGCGTCGACGAGGCGACTCGCAGGGCGGTCAGGATTCCGGCGCCGGGCAGTCCTGCTCGCGCGCTCCCGAGCGGAGTGTCCGCGGATGTGGCCGGGGTGAGCCGGTTCATGACGCCGAACAAGTCGTTCTACCGGGTCGACACGCTGCTCACGGTCCCGAAGGTCGACCCGCGGAACTGGGAGTTGCGTGTCCACGGCATGGTCGACCGGGAGCTGCGGCTGAGCTTGGCCGACCTGCTCGACCGGCGCCTGGTCGAGCGCGACATCACGCTCACCTGTGTCTCCAATGAGGTCGGCGGCCCGTACGTCGGGAACGCTCGCTGGATCGGCGTACCGATCGCGGAGATCCTCCGCGAGGCCGGCGTCCGCACGGGTGCGGACGCGGTGAAGTCCACGAGTGTCGACGGTCTCACCATCGGTACGCCGCTGGCGGCCCTGACCGACGGGCGGGACGCGATGTTCGCGGTCGCGATGAACGGTGAGCCGTTGCCGTTCGAGCACGGCTTCCCGGTGCGGATGGTGGTGCCGGGGCTGTACGGGTACGTCTCGGCGACCAAGTGGATCGTCGACTTCGAGGTCACCCGGTTCGCCGACTTCAGCGCGTACTGGACCGACCGCGGCTGGGCCGTCGAGGCGCCGATCAAGACCGCGTCGCGGATCGACGTACCGAAAGGGTTCGCCACGATCAAGGCCGGGCCGGCGGTCGCGGCCGGCGTGGCCTGGGCCCAGCACCGCGGCATCGCCAACGTCGAGGTCCAGGTCGACAACGGCCCCTGGCAGCCGGCGACGCTCGCGGACGAGGCCTCGATCGACACCTGGCGGCAGTGGACGTTTCGCTGGCACGCGACGCCGGGCAATCACAAACTCACCGTCCGGGCCACCGACGGCGAGGGGAAGCTGCAGACCGCCGATCGTGCGGCGCCGCGTCCGAACGGATCCAGCGGCCTGCACAACACCGTGGTGATGGTCGAGTAGCCCAGGGTTGGTCAGATGGTGGGGGTCAGGCCGCCGTCGATGACGATGTCGGCGCCGACGAGGTTGCCGGCCCGGTCGCTGGCTAGGAACACGACCAGGTCGGCGACCTCCTCAGGACGGGTGAAGCGGCCGGAGGGGGATGCCGCGGCGGCCTGGGCTGCGACATCGCCCGGTTGGGCACCGACAGCTCCACCGACCGTTTCCGCGACACCGCCGGCACCCAGCCACAGATCGGTCGCCACCGGTCCAGGGCTGACCGTGTTCACCCGAACGCCTCGGGGCGCCAGTTCCTTGGACAGCGACTTGAAGAAGCTGAGGCACGCGGCCTTGGCAGCGCTGTAGTCCACCACCAGTGGATCCGGCAGCGTCGCGTTCACCGAGCACACCGTGACGATCGCGCCCGCCCGCTCGAGCAGAACCGGCAGCGCAGCGCGAGTCGTCCGCACGGCCGACAACAGGTCGAGATTCAGCGTCTCGAGCCAGTCCTCGTCGGTGACCGAGGCGACTCCGGCCGGCCGTGGGCGTACGGCGCCGACGTTGTTCACCAGGATGTCGAAACCACCGGCCCGCGCGACCGCCTCGTCCACGAGCCGGGCCGGCCCCTCCGCCGTACCGAGGTCGATGGCCACGGCCTCGACCGGCAACGAGCCGAGCTCTCCGCCGACCGTCCGGGATCCGGTGATGACCTTGACGCCCTCGGCCAGGAGCGACCGTGTCGTCGCCAGCCCGATTCCCTTGCTGGCACCGGTGACGAGTGCCGTCTTACCGCTCAGGTGAAGATCCATGACCCCACCATGCGGCATGTCAACCGCTGCTCGGTCACCCGGGGTCGGGGAGACCGAGTACTGCGCCGAGCCGGGCCAACTGGTGATCGAGGTGAGCGGGGAACTGGGTGATGGTGTTGGTGAACTGGCCGAACTGTTCGAGGCTGACCAGACCACACAGGGAGGAGAACGCGAGGAGGCCGCGGGCGAGCACCTCGGGGGCAAGGTCGCCGGGTAGGGCTGGGCGCAGTCGGTCCAGCTCGCGGTGGAGAGCTGTCGTCATCGGAGGATCGTCCGGGGTCGGCCTGAGCTGCGCGTCGGCGAGGAGGCTGAGTAGCAGGAGGGGCACGCGGCTGCCGGCGGCCGTGGTCCGCTCTGGGGGCGCGTGGTAGCCGGGAACCGGGCTGCCGTAGAGCAGTGCCCATTCGGCTGGGTTCGCGACCGCCCACCGGCGTACGGAACGTCCGATGGCCAGCCAGCGACGGCCGAAGTCGTCGCGGCGGCAGCGGGACTCCGCAGCCTCCACCGCGTCACCGAAGGCGTTGTAGGACTCCTCGATCAGCAGTGTGAGCAGCTCGTCCCGGCTCGGCACGTAGCGGTACATCGCCGACGAGACCAGCCCGAGCTCGCGCGCGACCGCCCGCAGGGACAGGCCGGCCGCGCCTTCGCTGGCCAGCTGCTCGTGCGCGATCCGGAGGATATCGGCCATCGTCTCCCGATGCCGGCGCTGCCGCGAGGTCTCCGTCATCGGCTCATTGTCGCGCGCGGCGCCGACCGGTGGCAAATTCAGAGAGCACTGCTCTTGCTTTTGCCGACGGAATCACCCACACTGGAAGCAAGAGAGAGCACTGCTCTCGGAAAATGTGAGGGGTGTAGGACGATGAACGAGCTCTGGCGCTGGAGCAACCTCGGCCTGGCCTTCGGCATGGAGATCGCCGGGCTCGGCATCTTCGCCTGGTGGGGCTGGCGCACTGGCGACAACATCGGACTGCGGGTGCTGCTGGCGATCGGCCTGCCGCTGATCGCCGCGGTCACCTGGGGACTGTTCGCCGCACCGACCGCCGACTACGGCAGCCCGGTGGTGACGACCGTCGTCAAGGTCGCGTTCTTCGGCCTGGCCGGTCTGGCCCTGTGGAGCCTCGACCACCGAGTCGTGGCCGCCACCTTCGTCCTCACGGTCGCCGTGAACCTCATCATCATCCAGGCCGGCAACCTCAACCCCGACAGCCCGGCGGCGACCTCGAGCACGATCAGCCGCTGACCGCGCGGACCGCCACGGGGGCGGCGGTCGCCTGTACGACGTCGTCGGCCGTGACGCCCGGCGCGAGTTCGACCAGGTCGAAGGCGTTGGAGGCGACGTCCAGTACGGCGAGGTCGGTGATGACTCGGTGGACGACGCGGCGGCCGGTGAGTGGAAGGGTGCAGGTGTCGACGAGTTTGGCGGCGCCGGCTCGGGTGCGGTGCTCCATCAGGACGATCACGCGGCGCGCGCCGCTGACCAGGTCCATCGCGCCGCCCATGCCCTTGACCATGGCGCCGGGGACCATCCAGTTCGCGAGGTCGCCGTACCGCGAGACCTGCATGCCGCCCAGGATCGCGACGTCGACATGGCCGCCGCGGATCATCGCGAAGCTGGTCGCGGAATCGAAGTACGACGCTCCCGGGACGACCGTGACCGTCTGCTTCCCGGCGTCGATCAGGTCCGGGTCGACGTCCTCGTCGTACGGAAAGGGCCCGACGCCGAGGATGCCGTTCTCGGCCTGCAGGGTGACGGCCGAGCCGATCGGCAGGTGGCCGGGGACGAGCGTCGGCAGGCCGATGCCGAGGTTCACGTATTCGCCGTCGGAGAGTTCGGTGGCCGCGCGGGCCGCCATCTCGTCGCGGGACCAGGGCATGGTCAGGCCTCCGTTCGCGGCCGGGTGGTGCGCTTCTCGATGCTCTTGCGCGCGGCCTGCTCAGCGGTGAGTGGTACGACGCGCTGGACGAAAACGCCGGGCAGATGGATCCGGTCCGGCTTCAGCACGCCGACATCGACAACCGCTTCGGCCTCGACGATCGTCAGCCGGCCTGCCATCGCGGCGACCGGGTTGAAGTTGCGCGCGGCCGCATGGAAGACGCAGTTGCCGGCCCGATCGGCGACCGCGGCCCGGACCAGCGCGACGTCGGTGACGATCGCTTCCTCGAGGACCATCTCGCGGCCCTGGATCGTCCGGACCTCCTTGGCCGGCGAAGCCACCGCCACCGTCCCGTCTGGGCCGTAGCGCCACGGCAGGCCGCCTTCGGCGACCAGCGTGCCGACGCCGGTCGGGGTGAAGAACGCGCCGATGCCCGCACCGCCGGCGCGCAGCCGCTCGGCCAGCGTGCCCTGCGGTGTCAGCTCGACATGCAGTTCGCCGGCCAGGTACTGACGGGCGAACTCCTTGTTCTCCCCGACGTACGACGCGATCACGCGGCTGATCCGGCCTTGCTCGAGCAGCAACCCGAGCCCGGCGCCGTCGACGCCACAGTTGTTCGACACCACGGTCAGGTCGCGGGCGCCGTGCTCGAGCAGCGCCTCGATCAGGAACCACGGAATGCCGGCCAGCCCGAATCCCCCGACCGCGAGGCTGGTCCCGTCAGGCAGGTCCGCGACCGCCTCGGCGGGCGTCGCGACGACCTTGTCCACACTCATGCGTCAGCCTCCTGGAGATGGGCGATGACAGCCGGCGTCACCAGATCGGGTCGTTGCGCCGAGGCCAGGTGTGCGGCATCAGGTACGACGAGAAGCTTGCCGTTGGCAACTGAGGTGGCGATGCGCTCCAGCTGCCAGGGCGGCGTGGCCGGGTCGTCGGCACCGGCGATCGCGAGGGTCGGCGCGCTGATCGCCGGGAGGTCGTCGATCAGGTCCATCGTCGCGATCACCTCACAGCAGGCCGCGTACCCCTCGGCCGGCTGCGACGCGACCATCCGCTCGGACTCCGCGCGTACCTGCGGATGCTCGGCCAGCCAGGCAGGCGTGAACCATCGCTGTACGACGGACTCCGCGACGGCAGTCGTACCTTTCGCGCGGACGAGCTCAGCGCGATCGGTCCACAGCGAGGGCGGATCGAGCCGGGCGCCGGTGCAGAGCACCACGAGCCGATCGACTCGGTCGGGATTGCGCGCCGCCAGTCGCAGGCCGGTCATGCCGCCGAGCGAGAGCCCGACGAGGTGCGCTCGCTCGACGCCGAGGTCGTCAAGCAGCGCGATGACGTCATCGGCGAGGTCGTCGATGGTGTAGGGACCGGGCGGTTCCGGGGAACGGCCGTGGCCGCGGGTGTCGAAACGGACGACGCGGAACTGCCGCTCCAACTCGGCGAGGTTGGCGTCCCACATCTCCCAGGTGGAGCCGAGCGAGTTCGCCAACAGCACAGTCGGCGCATCGGGCCGACCGCTGACAAGGTGAGCGACCGTACTCACCGAACAGCCTCGAAGACGGCTGCGATGCCCTGGCCGCCGCCGATGCAGATGGTTTCGAGCGCGTAGCGGCCGTCGCGGCGGTGGAGCTCGTGAGCGAGTGTGGCGAGGATCCGCGCGCCGGTCGCACCGAGCGGGTGGCCGAGCGAGATGCCGGAGCCGTTGGGATTCAGGCGTTGGTCGAGAGGGTCGATCTTCCACTCGCGCAGGCAGGCGAGGACCTGCGCGGCAAAGGCCTCGTTCAGCTCGATCAGGTCGAGGGCGTCGAGGGTGAGATCGGCGCGCGCGAGGGCCGCGGCGGTGGCGGGGACCGGACCGATGCCCATCACCTCAGGTCCCACACCGGCGACCGCCCAGGAGCGCAAGGCGACGAGTGGACGGAGACCGCGGCGTTCAGCCTCGTCCCGGGTGGTGACGATGCAGAGCGCGGCGCCGTCGTTCTGGCCGCTCGCGTTACCGGCGGTCACCGTGGCGTCAGGGTCGGTCTTGAGCATGACCGGGCGCAGAGCGGCCAGGCCTTCGAGGGTGGTGTCAGGTCGCGGATGCTCGTCGGCCGTCACCACAGTGGTGCCACGCCGACCCGGCACCTCCAGCGGGACGAGCTCGTCGGCGAAACGACCCTCGGCCTGGGCGGCCACCGCGCGTTGATGTGACCGGAGCGCGAACTCGTCCTGCTCCTCGCGCGAGATCCCGTACTCGCGTCGTACGTTCTCGGCCGTCTCGACCATGCCGCCTGGGACCGGGTGGTGCTTGCCCCCGGCCGTCTCGCGGGCGCGGATCAGACGGTCGTGCAGCTCGACGCCGCCGCGGACGCCGGTCCGCAGGCCGAGGGCGTAGTGCTCGACCTGCGACATGGATTCGGCGCCTCCGGCAACAACCAGCCCGGCCGCCCCGGTGGCGACCATGCCGGCGGCGTACATCACAGCCTGCAGCCCTGAGCCACACCGGCGGTCAACCTGAAGGCCGGGCACCGACGTGCCGAGCCCCGCGTCGAGCGCCGCGATCCGGCCGATCGCCGGTGCTTCACCGTTCGGGTAGCACTGGCCGAGGACGACGTCGTCGACATCTCCTTCGCGCAGGCCGGTCCGGCGTACCAGCTCGGCGAGCGCGGCGGTGGCCAGGTCGGCCGCGGACAGCGCGGACAGCGCACCGCCGAAGCGTCCCACCGGAGTACGGATCGGCTCGCAGATCACCACGTCGCTCATGCCCTCGACGGTAGGCCGAGGAGACCGATATGGAGAAATACTCATTTACGCTCGATCGAGACTCTGCAAGTATGAATCATGGAACTGCGCCATCTGCGGTACTTCGTCGCCGTCGCCGAGGAGCGCCACTTCGGCCGCGCCGCCGCACGCCTGCACATGGCCCAGCCACCGCTGTCCCAGCAGATCCGCCAGCTGGAGACCGAGCTCGGCCTCCAGCTGCTCCGGCGTACGACGCGACGCGTGGAGCTCACCGCCGCCGGTGAGGCCTACCTCGTGCGGGCCCGCCAGATCATCGCCGCGGTCTCGTCGGCCGCGGGCGAGGCGCAACGGGTCGCGGCCGGGCTGCAAGGGCGACTGGTGATCGGATGCGTCGGCTCGGCGACGTACAGCCTGCTGCCGCAGCTCGTCCGGACGTTGCGCGACGAGCTGCCGGACGTCGAGGTCTCGGTCCAGGGCGAGATGCTCGCTCCCGACCAAGTCGGCGCGCTGCTGGCCGGGCGGATCGACCTCGGCCTGCTCCGCCCGCCGGTCGACGACGATGCGCTGCGGCTCGAGGTGCTGCGGGCTGATCGGCTCATCGTCGCGGTCCCCGACGGACATCACCTCGCAACGCGTGAACGCCTGCGACTGAAGGAGCTAGCCGGCGAGGACTTCGTCATCCACGCCGGCGGTGGACGGTCGGTGATGCACGACACCGTGCTCGCGCGTTGCCGGGAGGCGGGCTTCGAGCCGCGGATCCGGCACGAGGTCGCCGAGACGTCGACGCTGGTCACTTTCGTCGCGGCCGGACTGGGAATCGCCGTGGTGCCCGCGCCGGTCGCCGAGCTCAACGTCCCGGGGGTGACCTATCGGCCGCTGGCCGGCAAGGCCACCGTCGAGCTGGCCGCGGCGACTCGCGCCGACGACGATGCGCCGGCCCTCCACCGAGCACTCGCGGTCGTGACCGCGCTGGCTTAGAAACTGTGCTTGCTTAAAAGAAGCCGTCGCGCGGAGCGGCTTCGACCCGACGCGTGTTGCCAAGCAGACGCAGGTCTTCGGCGACCGCCGCGGCGGTGTCCCGCATGAGCGGGATGACCTTCTCGACGATCTGCTCCGCACTCATCCGCCCCACGGTCGTGGAGTAGGCGAGCGCCGCGAGTACGCCGCCATCCGGTGCGCGGACCGGGACCGCGGCCGACAGCAGCCCGTCCTCGAGTTCCGACTCGACCACGGCGTACCCGTCCTTCCGAACCTGGTGGAGCGCGTCCCGGTACGCCGTCGGATCGGTGATCGTGCGTTGCGCCAGCCGCTGCAGTCCGGCCGCGATGACCGCATCCACGACCGACGCGTCCGCCCACGCGGTCAGCACCCGCCCCATCGACGTCGCGTGCGCCGGCACCCGGCTACCCACGTCGACGGAGACACTCATGATCCGGCGCACCTGGACACGGGCGACGTACACGACATCGGTTCCGTCGAGCTGGGCGAGGGACGCGGACTCCTGGGTCGCCTCGGCCAGCCGGAGCAGATGCGGTTGCGCGGTCTCGACGAAGCTGTGCGTGGCCGCGTAGTGCTGGCCGATCGTCAGCACCCGTGGCGTCAGGGTCCACCGGCTCCCCGTCGCCGCGACGTACCCGAGCCGCTGCAGCGTCAGCAGGATCCGGCGGACGGCGGGACGCGACAACCCGGTCGCCGTCGCGACCTCGGCCAGCGTCGGATTCGGCCGCTCGGCGTCGAACGCGAGCAGTACGGCGAACCCGCGCTCGATCGACTGCACGTAATCGCGCTCGCTGCCCTCCCCAGTCATGCGGGCCATCCTTCCACGAAATGTTGTTGAGCTCTTGACAGTCGACCGCGCGAGCTCCATGGTCTTGTCGTACGCCAAGCGTACGTGCTGTACGCAGAGCGTACACCCTGGAGGTGACCGCAGATGGACCCGCGAGAGCTCCGCAACGCGTTCGGCCAGTTCGCCACCGGCGTGACCGTGGTGACGTGCACGAGCGACGAAGGCCGCCCGCACGGCGCCACCGTCAACGCCTTCACCGCCGTCTCACTCGAGCCGGCGCTGGCCCAGGTCACGCTGAACCGGACCGCGAAGGCGTGCCAGTACCTGGCCGGCAAGCCGTTCGCGATCAACGTGCTCGCCGACGACCAGCTCGACGTCGCCTGGCACTTCGCCGGGCGCCCCTCCGACCCAGCTCCGGGCTGGGTCGACGGCCCACTCGCTCCGCTACTCGAGGGCACGGCCACGACGATCTCGTGCCGGCCGTGGCGGACGTACGACGGCGGCGACCATCTCATCGTGATCGGTGAGGTGACCGCGGTCGACATCACCGCCCGGGACCCGCTGCTGTTCCACGGCGGCCGGTTCCGCTACCTCGGCCCGGTCGAGACCCATTGGTCGGGCTCGATCGACTGCCCGGACCGCGGCTGGTTCGACGCTGTGCTTTTGGCCGGGCCTTCGGCGCCGGCAGGGTCATGGGGCCTTGGCTCCCGGCCTTCCCTCGTCGCTCCAGTCGCTTCGCTCCCTCCACTCCTCAGTTCAGGCCGGGAGGCCCCATGACCACGACGCAGAACACCCCAGTCCAGCAAGCCACCACCACCACGACGCGCCCGATGACCGGCGCCGAGTACCTCGACTCGATCCGCGACGATCGTGAGATCTGGATCTACGGCGAACGGGTCAAGGACGTCACCGAACACCCCGCGTTCCGCAACCCGGCCCGGATGACGGCACGTTTGTACGACGCCCTGCACGACCCGGCCACCAACGACGAGATCACCGTCCCGACCGACACCGGCAACGGCGGCTACACGCACCCGTTCTTCCGGACCCCGCACAGCTCGGCGGACCTGCAGAAGGACCGGGTCGCGATCGAGCACTGGGCTCGCCAAACCTGGGGCTGGATGGGCCGCAGCCCGGACTACAAGGCCAGCTTCCTCGGCACGCTCGGCGGCAACACCGACTTCTACGCGCCGTACGAGGAGAACGCGAAGCGCTGGTACAAGGAGTCGCAGGAGAAGGTCCTGTACTGGAACCACGCGATCATCAACCCGCCGGTCGACCGCAACCTGCCGCCCGACGAGGCCGGCGACATCTTCATGCGGGTGGAGAAGGAGACCGACGCCGGCGTGATCGTGTCCGGCGCGAAGGTGGTGGCGACCGGCTCGGCGATCACCAACTACAACTTCATCGCGCACTACGGGCTGCCGATCAAGAAGAAGGAATACGCCCTGATCTGTACGGTGCCGATGAGCGCTCCTGGTGTGAAGCTCATCTGCCGGCCGTCGTACACGATGCAGGCCGACGTGATGGGCAGCCCCTTCGACTACCCGCTGTCCAGCCGGCTGGACGAGAACGACACCATCTTCGTCTTCGACAAGGTGCTGGTGCCGTGGGAGAACATCTTCCTGTACGGCGACGTCGACAAGATCAACGGGTTCTTCCCGCAGTCCGGGTTCATCCCGCGGTTCACCTTCCACGGCTGCATCCGGCTGTCGGTGAAACTCGACTTCATCGCCGGACTGTTGCTCAAGGCCCTCGAATGCACGGGCAGCAAGGACTTCCGCGGCGTGCAGACCCGCGTCGGTGAGGTGATCGGCTGGCGCAACCTGTTCCGGTGCATGGCCGACGCGATGGCGCTCAACCCCGACCCGGGCCCGAACGGGTCCGTGCTGCCGAAGCTCGATTACGGCCTGATCTACCGCCAGTTCATGATCACCGGCTACCCGCGAGTGAAGGAGATCATCCAGCAGGACGTGGCGTCCGGCCTGATCTACCTGAACTCCAACGCGGTCGACTTCAAGACCCCCGAGGTGCGTCCGTACCTGGACCGCTTCGTGCGCGGATCGAACGGGTACGACGCGGTCGAGCGCACCAAGCTGATGAAGGCCCTGTGGGACGCGGTCGGTACCGAGTTCGGCGGCCGCCACGAACTGTACGAGCGCAACTACTCGGGCAACCACGAGAACGTGAAGGCCGAGATCCTGTTCGCCGCCGAGGCCCAAGGCGAGACCGCGGCGATGAAGGGCTTCGCCGAGACCATGCTCGCCGAGTACGACCTGGACGGCTGGACCGTTCCGGACCTGATCAACCCGACCGACGTCAGCCGGATCCCGAACCGCTGATCTCGCAAGACATGGAGCGCATCATGACAACTGTGCAAGATTCCCCGACCGCCGCGGGCTCGGGCGCGAACGCGAGCCAGAACTTCAAGGCCAGGACGCTTTCCGATGCCGGGTCGTCGCCGGAGCGCGTCAGTGCGGTAGTCACTGCCGTGCTCCAGGGCGTGCACACCGCGATCCGCGAGAACAACGTGACGTATCCCGAGTTCCAGGCGGCCAAGGCTTGGCTGATGGAAGTCGGTGAAGTGGGCGAGTGGCCGCTCTTCATGGACGTGTTCGTCGAGCACGTCGTGGAGGAAGTCGCGGCGTCGTCGCAGCGCGGCACGAAGGGAACGATCGAAGGGCCTTACTACCTCGGGGGCCAGACGCGGTTGTCTTCCTCGTGTGAGTTGCCGCATCGGCCGGACGAGAAGGGCACGCCGCTGGTGTTCTCGGGTCAGGTCCGCGACCTGGACGGGTCTCCGCTGGCCGGTGCCGAGGTGGACATCTGGCATGCCGATGCCGACGGCTACTACTCGGGGTTCGCGCCGCACCTTCCGGACGGCAATCTCCGTGGCGTCGTGGTGACGGATGCCGAGGGCAACTTCTCGATCCGGACCGTGCAACCGGCGCCGTACCAGATCCCGACCGACGGGCCGACCGGCAAGTTGATCGAGGCGGCCGGATGGCACCCGTGGCGGCCGGCTCACCTGCACCTGATGGTGCGCGCCGACGGACATCGCACCATCACCACCCAGCTGTACTTCGCCGGTGGCGAGTGGCTCGACTCCGATGTCGCCGAGGCCACCAAGCCCGAGCTGATCCTCGACCCGGTCGACGACGGCACCGGCGTACGGCGGGTGTCGTACGACTTCGAGCTCGAGCCGGCCTGATGGATCTCACCATCGACCGGCTGGAGACGGTCATCATCGACGTACCGCTGAGGCGACCACATCGGTTCGCCCGCGTCACGATGACCGCCCAGCCGGTGCTGCTGGCCTTCGTCCACACCCGCGACGGCATCGTGGGTGTGGGTGAGGGCGTGGTTCCGGGCGGTCCGTGGTGGGGCGGCGAATCGGTCGAGTCGATGAAGGTCACCCTCGACACGTACGTCGCTCCGCTGCTGCCGGGACGCCGGGTGGATCGCCTTGCGGAGATCTGGGATGACATCTGCGATCACGTCAACGCCAACCTGTATGCGAAGGCGGCGGTAGAGGTCGCCTTGCATGATGCGTGGGCGCGGTCTTTGGGCGTGCCGGTGCACGTGCTCCTCGGCGGTCTCGCGCGTACTTCGGTCGACGTGACCTGGGCGCTCGGGGCCGATCCGGAGGAGGTCGTCGTCGAGGAGGCGTTGACCAAACTCCGGTCCGGTGCGCACAAGACCTTCAAGTTGAAGATGGGTGCACTCGATCCGGAGGAGGACACGCGCCGGATCTGTGCGATCGCCGAGAAGCTGGTCGGGTCGGCCGGAGTGCGCGTGGATCTCAACGCCCGTTGGGATTTCCTCACGGCCAAGACCTACCTGCCTCGGCTCGCTGCCGCCGGGGTCGAGCTGGTCGAACAGCCGGTCCCGGGCGAACAGGTCGAGGCGCTGGCCGAGCTCAACCGCCTGCTGCCGATCCCGATGATGGCGGACGAGAGCCTGCGGACGCCTGTTGACGCTCTCCGACTAGCCGGATTGCGCGCCGCCGACATCTGGTCCATGAAGACCACCAAGGTCGGCGGGCTCCGGCGGGCCCGGGACATCGTCGCGATCGCTGCCGCCGCCGGCATCCCGTGCCACGGCGGCACCTCGATCGAAACCGGGATCGGTACGGCTGCTTCGTTGCAGTTGGCCTGCGCGGCGCCTGGCGTCACGTGGGGCAGCGAGCTCTTCGGCCCGCTGTTGTTCGCCGAAGAAGTCCTCCGCACGCCACTGGTCTATGCCGACGGCGCCCTCCAGCTGCCCAGCGGCCCCGGTCTGGGTGTCGAACTCGATCCCGACACCCTCGCCGCGTTGCGCCGCCCGTTCTTGACCAAGGAGCCGTGATGCTGTTCCACGTCCGGATGGATGTCCACCTGCCGCCTGACATGGATCCCGGTGTCCGCACTGACCTGGTCGCTCGCGAACGGTCTCGGGCCATCGAGCTGCAGGAGAAGGGCGTTTGGCCGCAGCTGTGGCGGATCGCCGGTGAGTACGCGAACTTCAGCGTCTTCGATGTGTCGTCCAACGACGAGCTCCACGACGTGCTGTCGAGCCTGCCGCTGTTCCCGTACCTGACGATCCACGTGACGCCGCTGGCTACACACCCGTCGAAGATCTGAGGGTCAGCACCACCTCGTTGCGGTGGATGGTGAGTTCGCCGCCGGCGGCTTCGGCGCAGCGGCGGGCGATGTCGAGCCCGAGGCCGGTCGAGCCGCGGTCACTGCGGCCGCGCTCACCGGCACCCAGCGGGATGCCGGGGCCTTTGTCGGCGACAACGATGCGTACGCCGTTCTGCTCGCGGGTCAGCGTGATCCGGGCCGCGGTGCCGTCGGGAGTGTGGGCGACGACGTTCTCGACCAGGGCATCCAACGCGGCGGCGAGGTCCTCTGCTGAGGAGCGGACCATCGCCGGCGGGGTCGGGAGGTCGAGGGCGAGCTCCCGGCCCTGGTCCTCGAAGAGCGGTTCCCAGAACGCGGCCCGCTTGCGGGTCACCTCGACGGCGTCGCAGTGCGGCACCCGCCCCTCGCGCTGCGGTCGGCGGGCCGCGCTGATCACCGCGGTCAGGGTTCGTTCCAGGTTGGTGACCTGGGTGTTGAGCTCCTCGGCGCTCTCGCGGTCCGGCAGGGCCTCGACCTGGAGCCGGAGCGCGGTCAACGGCGTACGGAGTCGATGCGACAGGTCGGCGACCGCCTCGCGCTCGACCGCGATCACCTCGTCGATCCGGTCGGCGAGACCGTTGAGCGCGGAACCGACCTTGGCCACTTCGGCCGGGCCGGTCGTCGGTGCGCGCGCGTCCATGTCCCCTTGCGCCAGGCGTTCCGCCGTACCGGCTGTCTCTTCCAGCGGGCGGGCGAGGCGGCGGGAAACGAGTTCGGCGCCGAGGATGCTGAGCAGGAGGACGAGCAGGCTGCCGCCGATCAGGATGAGGACGCGCGGGACGAGGCCGGCGTACAGCTCGTCGGCGGTCAGGTACAGGCAGACCGACGCCGGGCCGTTCGGGGTGTCGACGCTGACGTCGACCGCCATCCCGCTGCCGACGTTGCGATAGTCGGCGTCGCCGACCTTCGGCGGGCCTTTCTTGTTGTCGTCATCGTCGTCGTCGAAGTCCGCGGGCACCGGCTTCGGCGTCGGAACCCCGCCCGGCGGTGGGTTGCCGAGCGTCGACCCGTCGGGCATCCGGACCGAGACGGTCCCCGACCAGTCCTTGCTGACGTCCTGGAGGTACGCCGTGATGTCGTCAGCCGTGTGGTCCTTGTCGCCGACGTAGTACGCGACGGTCTCGGCCCGGTACCGCGCCTGGTCCTTGGCGTCGTTTGCCGTCGTACTGCGCAACAGAATGATCAGCGGTACGGCGAACGCCAGCACGACCAGCGTGGTCATGCCGACCGAGAGCAACAGGATCCGGCGGCGCATCGTCAGCCACCCTCGGGTGCGGCGAGCTTGATCCCGACACCGCGGACGCTGTGCAGGAAGCGCGGCTCGGCTGCCGTCTCGCCGAGCTTCCGGCGCAACCAGGACAGGTGGACGTCGACTGTCCGGTCGCCGCCGCCCCACGGCAGACCCCAGACCTCGGCCAGCAGTTCGCGCTTTGTGACCACGGCACCCGGGCGACGGGACAGCGCCAGCAGCAGGTCGAACTCCTTGCGGGTCAGGTCGACCGGGTTGCCGTCGACGGTGACCTCGCGGCTGCGCGGGTCGATCCGGAGCGCGCCGAGGTCGACCAGCGACTCGCCCTGCTGGTCCTGGCCGAGGCGGCGTAGGACCGCGCGGATCCGGGCGTCGATCTGGGCCGAGCTGAACGGTTTGATCACGTAGTCGTCGGCGCCGGCGTCGAGCAGTTTGACCACGCTGGCGTCGTCGTCGCGCGCCGTCGCCACGATCACCGGCACGTCGCTGACCGAGCGAACCATGGCCAGCACGTCCCGCCCGTCCAGGTCGGGCAGGCCGAGGTCGAGCAGCAGCACCTCCGGCCGCTCCCGGGCAACCATCGCCACCCCTTCGGCCCCGGCGGCGACGGCCGTGACGACATGCCCGGCCGCCGTCAGGGACTTCCCCAACGACGTCCGAATCGCGTCATCATCCTCGACCAGCAACACCCGCGCCATGGTGTTGAGAGTAGCTTCAGCGCCCTCAAGCGAGCCTCAAGCCGCGGTTAAGTGCCGGCCGGCGGTCTCAGGCCGGTGGTGCGGAGTTCGAGGCTCGCGAGTTCGGCGATGATCGCGGTGTCGCCGTCGCGCCAGGCTGCGACGGGGTCGTCGGAGATCTTGGCGAGTTTGTGCATGGGCTGGTTGGCCATGGCGCGGAGGGCGAACAGGTCCAGATCGGCGGCGTTGTCGATGAACTTCTGGGCTGCCGTCGCGCGGCGGGAGAACCGGATCCGGCGCGGCAACCAGATGAGCAGGGCGAACAGGATCGGCAGACCGATGGTCACCCCGGCCAGCACGTACGCCAGCTGCTCGACCGCGTGTGCCTGGTCCCGCCCGGCCTGCGCCAGCCTTCCCGCGGCGCCGGCAGCCCCGTCGACGGGCGACCGCAGCTGGTCGCCCACCACGGGAACCTTCCCGATCGGCTCCGACATCCGACGCAGATCCCCGGCCAGCCCGTCACCCGCCTCGGCCGCCTTCCGCCCCGGCGTACCCAAAGCATTCGTGATCCGGTACACCAGCAGCCCGAGCTCAACACACACCCAGACCCAGCCCACCAGCAACAGGTCCCCCACAACCTGCCCGAACCGCTGCGTCCCCACATTGGAGTAGAGCTTCACACCACATCCCTTCGCCGGACCACCCAGTGCCCGCGACCCTGCGTCGTGACACTAGCGCCCAGCGTGGCGACTCACACTCTTTGCGGAAAGAAACTGCCGCCAGACGCAGATTTCTCACCGCAAACCACGTGACGCAGCGGTCCGGGGGTGCCCGGTCCACGGGTAGCTGACGGTCGGCGTGACGGCGGTCGTCTCGCGAGCGGGCGCCGGCCCGGGGTCGTTGATCGCGCACGACACCGCAGCACGCGTGGGTGAACCACCTAGAGGGTGGTGCGGAGGTTCCAGAGGAGGGGGTAGTAGCGGAGGTCTAGGCGGCTGCGGAGGTAGCCGGCGCCGGAGGAGCCGCCGGTGCCGGGTTTGGTGCCGATCATGCGCTCGACCATGATGACGTGGCGGGCGCGCCAGGCGGCGGCGAGCTCGTCGTGCTGGACCAGGGCCTCGGCGAGCTCCCAGATCGCGGCGTAGTGGCCGCGATCACCGGCGACCTTGCGGAGTGCGTCCCGGATCGAGTCCTCGGAGTCGGTGTCGAATCCGGCCTCCTGCAGGACGCCGAGGAAGGCGTCCCAGAGCGTCGGCTCCTCCAGCCGCCGGCCGAGGCGCTCCTTCTCGACCTCGGTCAGCCCGCGGAAGCGGCGTACGAAGGACGGATCCTTGGCGCCGGAGAGGAACTCGATCTCGCGGAACTGCACCGACTGGAACCCGCTCGCCGGCGACAACCGGTGCCGGAACTCCCCGAAGTCCTGCGGGGTCATCGTCTCGAGGATGTCGACCTGCTGGGTCAGCGTGCGCTCGATGGTGTGCACGCGGCGGAGCAGGTGCTGGGCCCGCCAGAGCTCACCGGACAGCATCGCGTCGCGGGACGCGCTCATCTCGTGCAGGACCTGCTTGAACCACAGCTCGTACACCTGGTGGATCGTGATGAACAGCAACTCGTCGTGCGCGGGCGGATCCGACTCCAGCCGCTGCTGGTCGAGCAGCTCGCCCAGCCGCAGATAACTGCCGTACGTGAGCCGCCCGCCCTCCTCGCCGAAGTGCACGTCGACCCCGTCCCACCGCCCCGCAACCCCGTCCTCAGTGCTCATGAGGCCGAGACTAACGCGTTCGTGACCGGTCAGGGATTCGGTCGTTGGACCTTGGGTACGCCGAAACAAGGAGTTGCATGTCCGCCACGGTCGAGGTCGTCCCCGGACCCATCCAGGGGCCTACGCGTGAAGAGCCGCTGATCGAGGCGCTGCTGCTCGACGACTATCCGTCTTTGGTCCACCTCGCCTATCTGATCCTCCCGCCTTCGATCAGCCGGGCGCGGCGGGTGGCCGCGGCCCACGCCGTCGTGCAGCGCGCGCTCCCGCCAGGCCTCCCACTGCCCGCCCATCCGCGGGAGTTCATGCGGCACCGCGTCGTACAGGAAGCGACGCGGCAGGCGTCACAGCAGACGGCCCGCGCACGCCTGGCCGCCGTCCTCGCCCGTGCCGACGCGATGAGCTTCGAGCCGTGCGCCACCACCGTCGACCGCACCACGATCCGGCACCGCAACGAGTGCGGCCGGCGGGTCGCGATCGCCTTCACCGTGCTGTTCACCCTCGGGATCCTGCTGGCTTTGCTGACGTCTTGACGTCACGGTGACGGTCCACCTACCTTCGGTGACACCGCTCTCTTCCTACCGCCCCAGGGAGATCTGTGATGTACGTTGGAATCGTTTCCAGCCTCAGTCTGCTCGTCGCCCCTCTTGGCGCGCCGCCGCCTGCGCCCTCCACCCCGGCGGTCACCATGTCCCCTCAGGCAACGATCTGCAACAAGTACTGCGACGCCCGCGACCCCTCGCTGTCCCCCGGCGACCGCGCCCCGGTGTCGGCGACCCTGTTCGGCCGGACCATCAAGCTGCACTTCGATGACGCCGACGCGATGGGCTGGGCCTCGATCGAGAACGGCAGCCCGGGCGACGAGGTCTGGCTGGACCGTTCGATGGACGGCGGCCGCACCTGGTCCGGCGGCAGCCGCCTCGGCAACACCGCGATCCCCACCGGGCAAGGCGGTTGGCGCACCCAGATGTACAACGTCGACGACTGGAACAACCTCGGCGTCGGTGCCCTGCGCGCCTGCGGCAAGGCCGGCGATCGCGCTGACATCGCCTGTACGCCGTGGGCCCGGACCACGTGGAACGCGTGGGATCGCCGTACGGCGGCCGCCACCGCGCAGATGCAGTACTACAACCTGTCCACCGGACTCTTCGACACGACCGGCTGGTGGAACTCCGCCAACGCACTGAGCGCGGTGATCGACAACATCCGGGTCAGCGGGATGGACAGTTACAAGTACGCGATCGCGCGGACCTATGACCTGAACCTCAACGACGCGGAAGGCCAGTTCCGCAACGACTACATCGACGACACCGGATGGTGGGGCCTGGTGTGGGTCGCGGCGTACGACCTGACCGGTGAAGCGCGCTACCTGCAGACTGCTCGGGCCGACGCCGACCACATGGCGGCGTACTGGGACAACACCTGTGGCGGCGGGGTGTGGTGGAGCGAGGCGAAGACGTACAAGAATGCCATCTCCAACTCGCTCTACATCCAGCTCAGCGCGGCCCTGCACAGCCGGATCCCCGGTGACACGACGTACCTGCAGCGGGCGCAGGCCGGGTGGACCTGGTTCCAGCAGACGGGCATGATCAACGGCTCGCGGCTGGTGAACGACGGGATCGACCTGTCCACGTGCAAGAACAACGGCGACACCGCGTGGACCTACAACCAGGGTGTGCTGATCGGCGCACTCACCGAGTTGTCCAAGGCAACGAACAACTCGGCGTACCTGACCACCGCCCGGCAGCTCGCCGATGCGGCGACCACGGCGCCGTCACTGCACACCGCCGACGGCGTCCTGCGCGAGCCGTGCGAGTCGGGCGACTGCGGTGGTGACGGCCCGTCGTTCAAGGGCGCTCATGTCCGCGGGCTCGGCAAGCTCAACGCGGCGCTCTCCGACCATCCGTACACGTCGTACCTGCAGCGTCAGGCCGACCGCGCGTACGCCGCCGACCGGACGCCGATGGATCACTACGGACTGCGCTGGTACGGCCCGGTCGATCAACTCGACGCGGCTCGGCAACAGTCCGCGCTCGATCTGTTAAACGCCGCCCCCTGACCCCGGTACGTTGCGGGCGTGACCCTCCTCCACAGAGACGACTGCACGCTGAGCCTGACCGTCGGCGACCGGATCGAGTACGTGCTCGACGCCGGCGGTCAGCGGATCGTCGTCAGTACGGCGCTCGCCGGCATCGACGCACTCACGAGCTTCCTCGAGCAGACCGACGTACACGGTGCCGACGAGCCTCGGCTGGTGGCGGCGAGCCGGGCTGCGGTGGAGCGGGACGGGCTGGCCCGCTACTACCCGGCGAGCATCCGGGCCGAGCTGCGTCGCTGGTGTCACCAGGCGGGCTTGTCGTCCGACTGGGACGTCGACGGCAAGCGCACGCATCGCGAGCACATCGTTGCCGCGGTCACCCAGCCCGGGACCGGGCGCGCGGTCACGATCAGCTGGGGTCTCTGGACACCTGGCGAGGGCGACGAGTTCTCGTTCGACGAGGAGTACCGCGGGCCGGACGAGATCCTCGGTTACAGCTACGGCCTACGCCTCCCGTACGACGTCTTGCCGCAGCTGGCCGGGTACGCCGAGAAGCTCGCCGGCACGCCATCGTCCGGAGATCCCGAGGATCGGCTGATCGCGGCCTGCGAGGTGTTGCTGGACCCGCTGGCCGGTCAGGGCGCACTGCGGGACCAGGTGGAGAGCTGGTGCGCCGCCCTCGATCTGCGACCGACTCGACGCGGAACCGATCGACGGGAGACGCTGGTCGAGGCTCCGACCCGGCCGGACCAGATCGTCCAGGTGTCGTTCTCGATCGGCTCGTTCGCCAAGCGACTCGGCCTTCAAGAGGGTTACGGTACGGCGGAGGACAGCTGGCGGGACGCGCTGTACCAGCTGCAGTTCGACTACGCCGAACTCGCGAGACTCCTGCCCTGGTTGAAGAATCGCGTCGGACCGGTGGACGAACGCCTCGGTCCGGACGACACGCTCATCGCGTACTGGCGCGCGCTCGCCGAGCGTGGTGAGCTGACGCCGCGGCGACCGATGGAGGTTCGGGATCGCGTCGCCGACTGGCTGACCGAAGCCGGTGTGGAGTTCGAGCGGTACGGGTCCGCGTGGCGCGAGACGTTGCTCAAGGTTCGTCGGGCGGGCAACGATTGCATCTTCACACTGTCGCTCACCTTCGATCCCAAGGAGGGCGACAAAGGCATCACGTTCACCGAGTTCTACGACTACCTGCCGATCGGTGAAGATCCCGGCCGGGAGTACGGCTACAGCGTCCATGCGCCGTACGACGCGTTGGACACCTTGGCGAACGCCTACGCTCCGGGCGTCGACGGGCCGGCGCAAGATCGGCTGGTCGGCGCCTTCAAAAGCCTTGTCACACAAGGCGTTCTGGCCGACGGCATGGCCTTGGAGGCGAACCAGGAGCTGGTGCTACACGGCTTCGAGGCGGCCGGGGTGGAGTCGACCACGAGCGTCTGGTCCTGGATCAACTCGGACTGAGCTCGCTCATTCTCAGTTCGAAGGAATTGCCGTCCATGGGGATGACCAACCGATGCACGTGCGGGCCCCAGACACCTTCCAGCAGGTCGTCATTCACGGCTTGTTCCTCCAGGCGGCCCACACCACCTGTCCAGCTGAGGTCGACTTGTCCGCCGGCCACGGTTTCTATGCGGAGTCGGCCGGGCTCGTGGGCGACCGGCGTACCCGCGATGACGAAGTGCTGCTCGGCGGTGCCGTCCCACTCGTCCGCGATCGTGATCGCGCCCGACTCCAAACTCGCCACGCGCCGGTAGCGCGAGGCATCGGGGTAGGCGTGGGCCAGGTCCAGGGTCAGCGAGTTCTCCGTCGCCGCGACCTCCGTCGCGCGGTACTGCGCTCCGGGCGACTGATCCTTTCCGTTCAGCACCGGGACGTTGTGCCAGTCGCTTCGGACGACCCAGTGCTCGTAGCGACGGTCGGAGAAGGAGAGCGCGGTGTACGTCGGTTGACCGAGGTCGATGAGCACCGGCGTGCCGTCGAGGGCAGCGATGAACGAGCCGACGTCGTTGTGGTTGTGGTTCTCGTTGTTGTGGCCGCCTTTGATCGCGAGCGTCAGACCGCGCGAACTGCCCGCCGCTTCGCGAACAACCAGCACCTGGAGGTCAGCGAGGTAGGTCGATCGTGGGAGCGGCAGATCCGCCTTCGGTGCGGCCCACCAGGCGTTGTCGGTGAGACCGAGTAGCGCACGACCGAGGCCGGCGACCGGAGCGATGGGCAGATCCCGGTGCGCGGCGGCCTGTGCCAGCACTTCGGGGTTGTCGTGATGGCGGCCCCAGCGGTGCAGGATGTGCCAAGGCTGGTTTGGACTCGGGCGGGCGGAGCCGTCGGCCACGTTGACGTACCAGCCGTTGCCCAGAGCCATCCGTTGTGGATAGCGGGCCAGCTCGCCGAGCGGCGAACAGGTCCATGGGGCGAAGGCGCCGTCGGTGATGCGGTCGAGCAGGTCGAGAGCTTGAGCCAGGCGGGCCGGACCGTTCCACCAGTAGGCGTAGCCCTCGTCGCACCCGCCGTCGGCGGGAAGTGAGCTGAGATAGCGGTCGAGGCCCTCGATGACGAGGTCGGCGACGTCGAGCTGAACCTCGGGATCGTCCTCGAGGAAGAGCGCGGCGGCGAGGACGTGGCCGTGGATCCACGGGTTCCAGTTGCTCAGGTGGCCGGTCAGGCCGAGCCAGTGCCACCGCCTGTCGATCCGGAACGGCTCGATGATGCGCCGGCGGACCTCCCGGCGAAGGCGCCGCCGCAACCCCGGTACGCGATCGTCGAGTGCGGGACCCAGTACGACGTCGGCCCAAGCCAGGATCTCTGCGGTCTCGGCCGCACCGAGGTCCAGGTAGGGCTGGTCGGGATCGGCCAGCACCTCACGCCGCTCGGTCGCGAAGGACTCGTGCGCGGCCCAGCACCACGTGGTCTGCTCACACAGCAACATCAGTCCGTCGGCGGCCTGGTCGACGTACACCTGGTCGGCGGTCAGCGCGGCGGCCACGACCGCTGTCGCCGTACGGCGGCGTAGCTCACCGGCCGGGGTCTCGTACGGCGTGCGGGCGCCGTCACGCCAGAGGCGGGCGTAGTCGGACAGCAACGTGTGCGGCCAGGGCTCGGCGCGGTCCACGTCCGCCTCGGCCAGGATCGCCTTCACCGCGGCGGGGTCGCGGCTCCCCCACACCTCTCGGTCGGTCAGATCCGGTACGCCGGCTCGCTGCCGAGCCGATGCCACTGCCTCGGCGCGGTTCACCGCGCCAACCGCCATCCACCGTTCGGCGAGCCCCATCCGTCCTCACTCCGTCTGGCAATCGCTTGCCCAGGCACCGTAGCAGGCGGTTCCGCGCGGCGCGGAGGCGTTGGGTGACCGATCGGTAATGCCATGATGTGCGGCATGGAACTGAAGCTGTCGGCGTCGTACGACGCCACCCCCGAGGAAGTGTTCGCGATCGTCACGGACGCCACCTTCCGCGAGCAGGCCTGCGAGAAGACCAAGGCGCTGTCGTACGACGTGCAGGTGAGCGAGTCCGGCGGTGACACCATCGTCCGGGTCAGCCGGGAGATGCCGTCGAACGACGTACCGGATATCGCCCGGAAGTTCGTCGGCCAGACGCTGACCGTGGTCCAGACCGAGACCTGGCACCCGGCCGCGGCCGACGGCTCGCGGCACGCGGACGTGGCCGGTGAGATCAGCAACACCCCGGTCACCCTCAAGGGCACCGCGAGCATCTCCGCCGGCGGCGGTCAGACCGTCCAGGCGATCAACCTCGACGTCAAGGTCGCCGTCCCCCTGATCGGCAAGAAGATCGAACCCTTCGTCGTCGACGCCATCCGCTCCGGCCTGCAGAAGGAGCACGAGCTCGGGCGCGACTGGACCAACTGAGTGTCGCTGCACTGATGGGCTCATCCCCGGTGGCAACCTGAACGGAAGAGTTGCTTCGGAGGTGAGCTCGTCATGCGGAAGAAGCGTTCTCAGCCGGTCGGCGAGGATGCGCAGTACTGCGTGTTCTGTGCCACGGAGATGCCGTTCGAGCGGATCGAGGCGGCGGATCACCTGGTCGACGAGCCGGATGAGTGGATCTGCGTGAAGTGCGGATCCGCGCTGCTCGTCGACCCTCCCCTCCAGGAGCTCAACCGCACCGCCTGACTTACAGGGGTGGTCCGAAGGCGCACACCACGCGCTTCGCGTGCGCGGGGTCGAGCGCGTTCGCGACCAACTGGGCGACGGTCGGGTCGAACGCCAGTCCGACGTGACCGACCGGGTCGAGTGGGCAGGTGTCCTGGACGTACTGGTTCGCCACACCGGGCTCGCGGATGAACGACGTCTCGTGTGGTGTGACGAGGGCGTCGAAGCGGGATGCGATCACCGTGTACTTCACACCTGGCTGTGCGATCGGGCCGGCCGTCACCTGCTGTACGGCGGATCCGCCGACGATCAGGTCGTCACAGGCCGGGCAGCCGAACTGCTGCAGGACCTGGTCGACGAGCGGGCCGAGACCGAGGTAGTCACCCACGCTGACCAGGCCGCCGAACGTCGTACCGCGCGTCGGCGGCGCGAGCGCGATCACCTTGCCCACTTGACCGGCGTACCCGCGGACCTTGGGGCCGTAGATGCTCTGGAAGGCGCCCTCGGAGTGCCCGACGATGTCGACCTTGGCGGCACCGGTGGCTTGGCGGACGCGCTGGACGAAGGCTTGGATCTCCGCCGACGACTGCGCGATCGAGATCGTGCCCCCGACCGGGACCGCCGGGCTGGCCTGGCCGTAGGTGAGTGTGAACGCGCAGTAGCCCTTCGCGGCGAGGAACGGGCCGAGGTACGAGTAGTGCCGGGGCCGTTGCCGCCCAGCCCGTGCAGCAGGACCAGTGGCTCCGGATGCGCGGCCGACGGCTTACACGCCCAGTCGTCGAACCCCGACGACGGCGCGGCGCTGGCAGCGGTCGCGGTGGTGGCCAAGGCCATCAGCAGGACGGCGGCGATCAGGCCCGCGGCGGCCCTGCGAAGGCGGATTGTCATAACAGCTCCCCGTGCATGTATCGTTCGGTGACGACTGGATCACGCACAGTTGAGCACGAGTCCTGGTTATAAACAAGCTGTCGTGTTCGAAACAAGATCCCTCGGTTACGAACTCTGCACGCGGGGTAACGTCCAGCGCATGGGCAGAACCATACGGGGACTCGACGCCGGGCAACGCCGGGCCGAGCGACGCGAGCAACTGCTGGACGCGGCGCTCAAACTCTTCGCCGCCAACGGCTATCTCGGCACGTCGATCGAGCAGATCTGCAGTACGGCGTACATCGGGACGAAGAGCTTCTACGAGCTGTTCTCCAGCCGCGAGGAGTGCTACCTCGCGCTGCTGCAGCGGACGTCGGAACGCCTGGAGGAACGTGTGGCCGGCGCCGCAGCACAGGCGACCGGCAACGAACGGCAGGAGGCACCGCGGCTGCTCGCGACCTTCGTGCACGCGCTGGTCGACGACCCGCGGATCACCAAGGTCACGTTCGGCATGGCGTCCGGCATCTCGGAGGCGGTCGAGCGGCAGCGCCGGACCAACCGCCGCTGGGCCGCCGGCTTCCTCGCCCAGCTCTGGGACCGGTACGACGGACCACCGGTCGACGAGCAGCGAGCCGTCCGGCACAGCGTGGCCATCGGCCTGGTCGGCGGCATGTTCGACCTGATCTCGGACTGGCTCCTCGACGCGGACCTCACCAACAAGAAGCAGATCGAGGCCCTGATCGACGACCTGACCACCTTCTACATCACCGTCCGCCGCGGCCTCGCGATCTAGTCGAAGACGAGGGTGCGGAGGGCGACGTGGCCCTCCTCGTCGATCACGTAGTGGGCGTGGCCCTCGTGGTCGACGGCGACACCCTCCACCCGGCGGACGTCACCGAAGTGGTGGACGACCTTGCTGCCAACCACACCTCCGGCGTCTGACGGGAGCTCGAAGCGCACGTGCTCCGACGCCGCCACGGCCCCTTCCGGGTGGTCCGCGAGTACCGTGGCCGACTTGCCGGACGCGTCGAGATCACCGATGACGGCGTCGAACCGATCGCCGCCGTGGGTGTCGAGACCGCGGAACCCGGTCGGCGCTTCGACACTGCCGGCGTCACCGATGATCCAGACGTTGCCACAGCGCGGTACGGCGTTCGGGTCGTCGAACAGCTCATCCACGTTCTCGAGCTCGACCAGCAGCGGATGCCCGTCGGCGGAGACCGGGTAGCGCAGGCCCAGGAGGAGATTGCCGTTCGCGCGGAACTCGGCCGCCTCGACGTTGATCGGATGGTCCGTCGGACGGATGGTCCCGCTCCAGCTCTTCGCCTTGAGCTGTCCACGCGCGATGGTCTCCTCGACGTACGCCTGCCGACCGAGCGGTCCGACCGGCAACAACTCGACCGCCGCCAGCGCATCGTTGATCGCCCGGTGCAGCGCGAACTTGAACCGGACGATCTCCAGCTCAGCGCGTCCGCCGGCGAGGCTCTCCTCGATCGACTGCTCGCTGACCCGGGCGATCCAGGAGCGCTTGGCCGAGAGCGGGCCGGCCTTCTTACCGAACTGCGATCCGACCAGGTACACGTACCCGTCCCGGGACGCGCACGCCTCGGCATCCTCGGTCTTCCCCGCGTTCAGCCCCGCGTCGGTGAGGATCCGCTGCGCCGCCCAGCCCTCGTCGAGCGGCGCCCCGGCGGCGTGCACGAGCAGCGCCGGCGCATCCTCGGCTGTCGCCTCGTCCAGGACGGTGACGAAGGCCCGGTCCCAGCCGTGCCGCGCAAGCACGTCCGGTGTGAAGACGCGGCACAGGTCGGAGGCTTCGTTGGGCTCGAGGTGCAGATCGGTCTCATGCATACCCGGGAAACGACGCGGCAGGAGCTGACTACTCCCACCGAACGCCGATTCCCGGGACATCCCCGAGCCTTTCCAGGGTCAGCCCTGGTGCGGGTAGCGGTAGTCCGTCGGCGGCGCGAAGGTCTCCTTCATCGACCGCGGCGAAGCCCAACGAATGAGGTTCCACATCGACCCGGCCTTGTCGTTGGTCCCGGACGCCCGAGCCCCACCGAACGGCTGCTGCCCGACAACCGCGCCGGTCGGCTTGTCGTTGACATAGAAGTTCCCCGCCGCGAACCGCAGGTAGTCCGCAGCCTCCGCCACCGCGCGCCGGTCCTGCGCGATGACCGCACCGGTCAGCCCGTACGGCGCCGAGTGCTCCATCTGCCGCATCACGGTGTCGTAGTCGGCGTCGTCGTACACGTGCACACCGAGGATCGGACCGAAGTACTCGGTGGTGAAGATCTCGTCGGTCGGGTCGTCGGACACCAGCAGCGTCGGGCGAACGAAGTACCCCTCGCTGTCGTCATAGGTGCCACCGGCAACAACCTCGACCGCGTCGGAATTCCGCGCGCGGTCCAGCGCCGCCTTGTGCTTGGCGAACGCGCGGTCGTCGATCACCGCGCCGATGAAGTTCGACAGATCGGTGACGTCACCCATGGTCAGCGACTCGGTCTCGGCGACCAGGTCGTCGCGGATCCGGTCCCACACCGACCGAGCGACGTACGCACGGGACGCGGCCGAGCACTTCTGCCCCTGGTACTCGAACGCGCCGCGCACCATCGCGGTCTTCAGGACCGCCGGATCCGCCGACGGGTGCGCCAGGATGAAGTCCTTGCCGCCGGTCTCGCCGACCAGCCGCGGGTAGGTCTTGTACGCCGCGATGTTCGTGCCGACCGTGCCCCACAGCGACTGGAAGGTCCGGGTCGAGCCGGTGAAGTGGATGCCGGCCAGGTCCGGGTGGGTCAGCGCGGCCTTGCTCACGTCGATGCCGTCGCCGGTGACCAGGTTGATCACGCCGGCCGGCAGACCCGCGGCCTCGAACAGCCGCATCGTCCAGTGCGCCGCGAACTGCTGCGTCGGGGACGGCTTCCAGACCACGGTGTTGCCCATCAGCGCCGGCGCGGTCGGCAGGTTGCCGGCGATGGCGGTGAAGTTGAACGGCGTGATCGCGTAGACGAAGCCCTCGAGCGGCCGGTAGTCGACCCGGTTCCACACACCCGGGGACGAGATCGGCTGGTCGCTGACGATCTGCCGGGCGAACGCCACGTTGAAGCGCAGGAAGTCGATCAGCTCACAGGCGGCGTCGATCTCGGCCTGCTGGATCGTCTTCGACTGACCCAGCATGGTCGCCGCGTTCAGGGTGTCGCGCCACGGACCCGCGAGCAGGTCCGCCGCCTTCAAGAAGATCGCCGCCCGGTCGTCGAACGACAGCGAACGCCACGCCGGCGCCGCCGCCAGCGCCGCCACGACAGCCGCACGCCCGTCGGACTCGGTCGCGGTGCCGAGAGTGCCGAGCACGTGCGCGTGCTTGTGCGGCTGGACCACGTTGACCGGCGCGCCGCCACCCAGCTTCTGCTCGCCACCGATCGTGCAGGTCAAGTCGATCGCACCCGCCGCGGTGAACTCCTTGAGCTTCGCCTCGAGGCTCGTGCGCTCGGCCGAACCGGGCGCATACCCCTTCACTGTCTCGTTGGCAGGCGTCGGAACGACGGTGACGGCATCCATGCTGCGGGGCTCCTCGATCGTGTGGTGGACCGTAGTGGGACACGCCGGGTGCGGGTGGCCAGGCGTGCGCCTTCATGGTGCCACGACAGGCCCGTCGACCACGAACGCGACTGGTCTACCTATTCGTAGCATATACTACAGAGCAACGCACTCTCTGTCGGAAACCCTACTGCCGCCACGGCATGTGCTGGAGGGCCCACGTATTGCCGTCGGGGTCCTGGAACCAGGCGTAGAAGACGCCGCCGAGGTCCTCGGTCTCGCTGACCTCGACGCCGCGCTGGATCAGTTCCTCGCGGGCGGCCTCGATGTCCTTCACCACGAGGTGCAGGCCGCGAAGGGTGCCGGGTGGCATGTCGAGCTGCGGCAGGCCGGTGGCCAGGGTGATCGAGCAGTAGGAGCCCGGCGGCGTGAGCTGGACGATGCGTACGCCGTCGGCCGGCGAGACGTCGACATCGACGTGGAAGCCGGCCTGCTCTGAGTAGAACCGTTTGGCCCGATCGACGTCGGTCACCGGCACCGGGACGAGCTCCAGCAGGTACGCACCCGGTGTCACCACCGCGGCGGTCGGATCGACCGGAATCTCCGACGCGTCCTGGGGAACCTCGGTCGTGGTCGGCGGCTGCTCGCTCATGCGGACTTCTTCGCGGTCTTCTTGGCGGTCTTCTTCGCCGGGGCCTTCTTCGCGGCCGCGGCCTTCTTGGCCGGAGCCTTCTTGGCAGCGGCCTTCTTCGCGGGCGCCTTCTTGGCCGCCTCGGCGTCCGCGGATCCACCGGCGCGGCGTGCCTTGGCGGCCTCGACCGAGGCCCGGAGCGCGGCAACCAGGTCGACGACCTCGGCGCCCTCGGACTCCTCCTCCTCGGCCTCCGGCAGCGGGACACCCGCCGCCTTCGCCTCGACCACCTTCTCCAGCGCCTGCCGGTACTCGTCGTGGTACTGCTCCGGGTCGAACTCGCCGCGCAGCGTGTCGATGTACGACGACGCCATCGCCTTCTCCTGGGAACGGATCTCCACGTCCTCGGGCGGCGCGGCGAACGACGCGTCCCGGACCTCGTCCGGCCACAGCATCACCTGCAGCACGAGGATGTCGTCGACCGTCCGCAGCAGGCCGAGGCTCTCCCGCGACCGCAGGGCCACCTTGACCAGCGCGTACAGCTCGGAGCCGTCGAGCGCGTCCCGCAGCAGCACGTACGGCTTGGCGCCCGGCCCGCCGTCGGCCTGCAGGTAGTAGGACTTGCCCAGGTACAGCGGGTCGACCTGGTCCGACGGCACGAACTCCAGCACGTCGATGACCTTCTTGCTGGACAGCGGCAGGTCAGCGAAGTCGTCCGGCTCCAGCACCACCATCCGGCCGTCCGCCATCTCGTAGCCCTTGCCGATGTCGGAGTACGGCACTTCCTCGCCGTCGATCGAGCAGATCCGCTTGTACCGGATCCGGCCGCCGTCGGCGACGTGCACCTGGCGGAACGAGATGTCCTTCTCCTCGGTCGCCGAGAACACCTTGATCGGGATCGTCACCATCCCGAACGAGATCGCACCCTTCCAGATCGCCTGCATCGCCATCAGCCCCCTGTCAGTTCACGCCGTTGAGCCCGCGGGGTCCCTCCGCGGCCAACAGGTCCGGGATCTCTTGTGTCGCATACCACAGCAGGTCTTCACCCTCGCACGAATCGAGGGCGAAAACCGCGTCGTCGTCACCATTCTGGGCCGCTTCCCACAGGTCAGCCGCCTTCCCGACCACCGCCGCGGCACCGGCCGCGTCCAGGTGGACAGCCGCGACCTTCGTCCACGGGATGACCACCTGCAGCTCCAGCCGGGCGTCTCCCAGGTCGACCGACCCGTCGGCAGGCGGTACGGCGCTCACCTCGACCGCGACCACCACGCGCCTCCGCGCCGTGTCCGGATCGGCCGCGAGCAGGCCCACCGAAGCACGGGCCGCCTGCGCCATCGCGGCGTACTCGAGCTCTTCGTCGTCACCCTCGGCGTACCACTCCCGCAGCGCGGGCGTCACGGCGTACGCGGTCAGCGGGGCCGGGCCGAACTCGCCGGCGTGGCACGCGACGTCGAGCAGCCGCAGCGTGGATGGGATGTAGACCCTCATGAGTCCGCCTTCTTGGTTGTCGCGCGGGGTTTCTTCCGGCCCCGGGAAGCCCGGTTCCGGCTGCCCCTGGTGGTGTCGAGCAACTCGTCCAGCGCATCCGTCACACATTGGGCGAAAACAGCCAGGTCCGGCATCGCGGTGCGGTCCGCGTTGAGCCCGTAGAACACCTTCCCGTCGTACGACGTGACGCCGACGGACAGCCCTTGTCCGGGCATCAGCGGAACCACCGGGTACGACGCCAGCATCGGGGCACCCTGCGCGTACAGCGGGAACTGCGGTCCGGGCACGTTGGTGATCACCACGTCGTCGATCGGCCGGACGGTCGTGGTCGCGACCCGGGCGGCCAGCGCGTGCAGCGTGGTCGGGGCGAACCCGGCGATCCCGACCAGCGACCGCGCGCTGACCGCGCGGCCGGTGTCCTTGTGCACCTTGGTCTGGTACGAGATCTGGTGCATCCGCATGACCGGGGAGTTCTCCCCGACCGGGAGGTTCACCGTGGAGGCGATCACCGAGGAGCCGAGCGACGTCGGTTCCTCGTCCTCGTCGTCACGGATGCTGACCGGGACCACCGCCCGCACGCTGCGGGTCGGCCCGACGCCCTCACCGCGGGTCATCATCCAAGCCCGGAACGCTCCGGCGACGACCGCGAGGACCACGTCGTTCACCGTGCCGCCGTGGGCAGCCCGGACGGTCCGGTAGTCCTCCAGGTCGGTCTGCACGGTGGTGAACCGGCGCTGACCGGACGTCTTCACGTGCAGCGAGCTCTCCTGCACATGGCGCTGCGCGACCAGCGAGCCGACCACGTCCCCGAGCACCTCGCGGACCGACGTCGACCCGGTCAGGCTGGCGATCTCGGCCCGGGCCAGCTCCAGTACGGCGGTGGGGTGGCGGGTGGCGTCGGTGAACACGCCGGCGAGCAGCTCCAGCGCGGACGGTGGGTGCTTGGGCTCCCAGGTGTCGGTCGGGGTGTCCCGGGGGTGTGCGGTCGCGTCCAGCACCACCTGGCCGATGTCGACCGTGCTGTTGCCGTCGACAAGGGCCTGGTGGGACTTGGCGATGATCGCGAACCGGTCACCTTGCAGGCCCTCGACCAGGTACATCTCCCACAGCGGCCGGGCCCGGTCCAGCCGGCGGGACATGATCCGGGCGACCAGCTCGAGCAGCTGCGCGTGGGTCCCCGGCCGCGGCAGGGCGGAGCGCCGTACGTGGAAGGTGATGTCGAACTCTTCGTCGTCCACCCAGACCGGGCCGGCGAACCGGCCAGGCACCTGCTGGACCCGCTGCCGGTACCGCGGCACGAAGGTGATCCGGTCCCGGATCAGCGCGACCAGGCGCTCGTAGTCGAACCCGTCGCCGGAGTGCACCGGCGGCTCGAAGATATCGACCGTCCCGACGTGCATCGGGGTGGCCGGGGATTCGGCTTTCAGGAAGGTGAGATCCAGCGACGTCAGCCGATCGGGCATCCGGTCACCTTCCTCTCTGCTCGAAGCTCTGTCTCGTCACCCTAACGGGCCGCACGGACAGTGGGCTGCGACACTGGCCGTACGGGAACACTGAGCTATCCGTGTTCGTCAGGCAAGAGGGTGTGTCCCGCACCCTGAGAACTTCACAGACCCCTTGAAAGGCCCCTCGACAATGCGTTCGACGCTCGCTCGCGGTACCGCCGCGGCTCTTCTGCCTACCCTCGGCATGCTGGTCCTGGCCGGCTGTGGTGGAGGCGATTCCGACAGCGGCTCGAGCACCCCGTCGCCGAGCGCCCCCGCGAGTACGCCGGCCAGCGTGCCGACGATGACCCCGACGCCGGGCAAGCCGAACGCCAGCTCTCCGTCGAACACCGCGGACCCGTCCGGTGAGCAGGCCGACGTGACCATCAACGTCACCGTTGCCAACGGCAAGGTCAACCCGAGCGGCGCGACCATCAAGGTGAAGGCCGGCCAGACCGTGCTGGTCACCGCGGTCAGTGACGCGGCGGACGAGGTGCACATCCACGGCTACGACAAGGAACTGCCGCTCACCCCGGGCAAGCCGGCCTCGGTCAAGTTCACCGCGAACATGAAGGGCACCTTCGAGATCGAGACCCACGAGAGCGACAAACTGGTCGCCAAGCTAGTCGTCTCGTGAGTACTCCATTGGATTGCCGCGCCTCCGGCACGGCGCGGTCATGGGGCCTTGGCTCCCGGCCTTCCCTCGTCACTCCGGTCGCTTCGCTCCCTCCGTTCCTCAGTCCAGGCCGGGAGGCCCCATGACCGGCCTGCTTCTGCCGCTCCACGGAATCGGTGGGCGGCAGGACCTGCCGGTTCCGTTCGGCCTCGCGGTCGGTGGCGCCGCGGTGGCGGTCGCGGTCTCGTTCGTCGTGCTCGGGCTGGCGTGGCGGAGTCCGAAGTACCGGGGTAACGCATCCGGGAAGCCGTTGCCTGCCGCAATCACCCGGACGGTCGACGCGAGCTGGTTCCGCTGGATCGTCCGGCTCGTCGGCCTGGCGATCTTCTTCTATGCCATGGTGTCGCTGATGTTCGGCGTGGACCGGCTGACCAACCCGATCTTCGGGTTCATCTACATCCTGCTCTGGGTCGGGCTGGTGCCGATCTCGCTCGTGTTCGGCCCGATCTGGCGGACGCTGAACCCGCTCCGGACCCTTCACCTGCTGCTCTCCAAGGCGCTGCGGCAGCCGCCGTCGAAGGGCGTCCTCCAGCTCCCCGCCTGGGCCGGTCTCTGGCCGGCCGCGCTGGGCATCTTCGCGTTCACCTGGCTCGAACTGGTCGCGCCGGACCGCGCCACCATCCCCGTCCTGCAGGCGTGGCTCGCGCTGTACTTCGTGATCACGCTGTTCGGCGCGATCCTGTTCGGCGACCGGTGGTTCTCGACCGGCGACCCGTTCGAGGTCTACGCCACGCTGATGTCCCGGTTGTCCCCGTGGGGCCGTCGTACCGACGGCGCCCTGGTGGTCCGCCGCCCGCTGGAGAACCTGGACGGCCTCAAACCGCAGCCCGGCCTCGTCGGCATGGTTGCGGCGCTCCTCGGCTCCACGGCGTACGACGGCTTCTCGAACTCGTCGGCGTGGATCGGCTGGGCACAGAACCAGGACATCTCGATGACCTGGCTCGGCACCGCCGCGCTGATCGTGTTCATCCTGTTCGTGCTGGTCACGTACTCCGGCGCCACCCTGCTCGCCGGCCGGCTGTCGGACAGCTCCCGTACGGCGCTCCCCGGTCTGTTCGCGCACTCCCTCGTCCCGATCGTGCTCGGGTACGTCGTCGCGCACTACCTGACCCTGTTCATCCTGGAGGGGCAGCGGACGCTCATCTACCTGAGCGATCCGCTCAGCGACGGCGCCAACATCTTCGGCACCGGACTGCTCGCGGTGAACACCGGCATCACCAACCACAGCACCACGATCGCGGTCATCCAGGTCCTGGCCGTGGTCTGTGGGCACCTACTCGGTGTCATCTCGGCGCACGACCGTGCTGTCGCGCTGTTCCCCCGTAACAAGGCACTGATCGGTCAGCTCCCGCTGCTGATCGTCATGGTCGGCTACACCTGCGGCGGTCTGCTCCTACTGTTCTCTTCGTGATGTACACGGTCGTCGAACGCACCCACCTCCGAGAACTGCTGGTGGAGGCCGCCCGGTCCG
>NZ_JBEZYF010000034.1:0-93191 GCF_040638415.1 Kribbella sp. NPDC026596
TCCTCGGTGGTGTTTCCGTTACCACCACCGTGGATCGGTTGTTGACGTGTCACCCCAGGGCACAGCACTGGTCCATCGCCTAGTACCTGCCCCGCGCCGCCGCCTTCGCCCCAGGGGCGACGCCTATGCCATGTCGCGCAGCCGCGCCTTGGCGCCCCTCTCGACGAACAGCGGCACGAAGTCCCGGATCGGGACCTCGTCGAACTCGGGGCGGGACTGACTCACGACCTGCTCGACCGCCTCCACGGGAACCTGCGGAAACTGCTTGGCCAGCCGGTCGACCACCTCACCGATCGCACGCTCCTCATCTGACCTGTCCATCTGTCCACGATGTCGCCCGACCCGGACCCGGACAAGGCTCGTCGACCATTTGACCAACTTTGAGACACGTGCCGCGCTCCCGCGTACTCACCAGGGATCACCACGGACGCGACCAACCCGACCCGGCGCGACCGTCGAGACATGACCACACACCAGCTCACCTTGGCCAACGCCAAGCGGACAAGGCTCATCGACCACGCCGACATCGCCCGCCTCACCGCCGTACCCACACCGCGCACCGACCTCGTCGCCCGCCTCGCCACCGTGCCCGGCCTGGTCCGTCCCGGCATCGCGCACTGGGACATGAAGACCCGCCTCCCCCTGCACCCACTGTCCAACGAGAACGCCTACGGCGACCCGCGGCTCCTGCACGACCTCGCCGTACCCGGCGCAGCCCTCGCCCGGCGGCTCGGCGCGGACGTCATCGTCGGCGCCGAGACCGGCGGCATCCCCCTGGCCACCGCCGTCGCACTGGCCGGCGACCTCCCGTTCGCCTTCGTCCGCAAACCCGGCTACATCGGCCACGAGGACCACGAACCCCGCGTCCGCGGAGCATCCGTCGCCGGCCGCCGAGTGCTGCTCGTCGACGACGCCGTCTCCTCAGGCAAAGCACTCGAAGCCTTCGCCGACGAACTCCAAGCAGAAGGCGCCATCCTCGTCGGCGTCTTCACCCTCGTCGACATGCGCGACGTCGCCACCACGGTCGCACCGATCGCCACCACCCTCCCGCTCGAGTCGATCGCCACCTACCTCGAAGTACTCGCCGCAGCCACCGAACACGACGTACTCGACCCCGCAACCCACCAACTCGCCGTCGACGCCCTCATCAACCACTGGCCCGACAACGACCCCCGCTGGACCCTCCTCAACCAAGCCGCCTGACGGGACCGCTGCGCCCGGCAGCCCAGGCACGTCACCAGGGTCCTTCACTGGTGCGAAGGCGTCTCCGCGGCGGCATCGTCGGAGGTGAACTTACTCATCACGCTGGAGGACATAGTGAGCACCGATTTCAAACTCGAGGCCGTCGTCATTCCCGTCACCGACGTCGACAAGGCCAAAGCGTTCTATGAGGAACTGGATTGGCGACTCGACGCCGACTTCGCCTTCGACAACGGCTTCCGGGTCGTCCAGTTCACCCCGCCGGGGTCGCCCGCCTCGGTCCAGTTCGGCACCAACATCACCACCGCCCAACCGGGCTCGGCCCAGGGCCTGTACCTGATCGTCTCCGACATCGAGGCCGCCCGCGCCGAGCTCGCGGCACGGGGCATCGACGTCAGCCAAGCGTTCCACCCAGCCACACCAGGCGCCCAGTTCCACAACGACGGCGACCACCTCAACGGTCCGGCCGACGAGCACGCCAGCTACAGCTCGTTCGCGACCTTCAACGACCCCGATGGCAACACCTGGCTGCTCCAGGAGGTCACCACCCGGCTCCCCGGCCGCATCGACACCTCGGAAGCGACCTACACCTCGGTCGACGACCTGCGACAGGCCCTGCAACGCGCCGCGACGGCCCACGGCGAGCACGAAGCCCGCAACGGCGGCAAGTTCGACGAGCAATGGCCCGAGTGGTACGCGACGTACATGGTCGCGGAGCGAACCGGCCAGGAGCTCCCGCAATGAGCGACTACGACGTCATCGTGATCGGCGGCGGCTCCCCCGGTGAGCACACCGCCGGGGCGCTGGCCGAAGGCGGCCTGCGGGTCGCGGTCGTCGAACGTGAACTCGTCGGCGGCGAGTGCTCGTACTGGGCCTGTATCCCGTCCAAGACTCTCCTCCGCCCCGGCGAGGCCGCCCACGCCGCGAACGACGCCGCCGCACCGGCGACCGTCGACGTCAAGGCAGTGCTCTCCTACCGCGACTTCATGGTCTCCAGCTACTCCGACGTCGGCCAGGAGAAGTGGCTCGCCGACAACAGCATCGACCTCATCCGCGGCAGTGGACGCCTCGCCGGACGCGGTGTCGTCGAAGTCGACGGACATCAGTACACGGCGGATCACGTCGTACTGGCGAACGGATCCGAACCGTTCGTGCCACCGGTGCCCGGACTGCGTGAGCTCGACGGCATCTGGACCAACCGCGAGGCCACGGGCATGACCGAGGTCCCGCGCCGACTGCTGGTGCTCGGTGGCGGTCCGGTCGGCGTCGAGCTGGCCCAGACTGTCCGGCGGCTCGGCGGCGAGGTCGCCATCGTCGAGTCCGCGGAGCACCTGCTGCCGCGTGAGCCCGCCCCGCTGGGTACGGCGCTCGGCGAGGTACTGCGTCGAGACGGGATCGAGCTCGTGGTCGGGGCTCAGGCTACGGGCGCTCGACGCGACGGTGACGATTACGTTCTCGAGTTGGAGGACGGGCGCGAGGTTCGCGGTGATCGGCTGCTCGTCGCGACCGGCCGACGGCCACGGGTCGACGGAATCGGGCTCGAGACGATCGGGGTTCAAGCCGATCCCCACGGCGTACCGGTTGATGCCACACTCCAGGTCGTTCCTGGTGTTTGGGGCGTTGGCGACGTGACCGGGATCTGGCAGCTCACCCACGTCGGCAAGTACCAAGGCCGGGTCGTCGCCACCAACATCCTCGGCACGCACCGAGAGGCGAACTACGACGCGGTGCCCCGGGTCGTCTTCACCGATCCGGAAGCCGCGTCCGTCGGCTCCAGCGACGGCCGGTACAGCGCGACCGTCCTGCTGCGCGATGTCGCGAAGACGGCGACGTACACCCACAAGTACGCCGAGAGCAACGGATTCCTGACCCTCCTCAGCGACGGCGAACGCCTGACCGGCGCCTACGCGCTCGGCCCCGAGGCCGGCGAATGGCTCCAGCAAGCAACTCTTGCCATCCGCGCCCGGATCCCCCTCGACGTCCTCCTCGACACCATCCAGCCCTTCCCGACCTTCTCCGAGATCTACCTCTCAGCGCTCAAGGCCCTTCGAGCCAACATCAAGACAAACGGAGCCTGACATGAGTGACTCCATGGCATATCCCCGCTCCGGCGTGAGCGCCAGCGTCGACCCGAGCTCGAGGTAGGGGGTTATGTTGCGGAGGGCTCGGGTGACGTAGTCGTCTTTTTCGCCGACGGGGGCTACGTAGTGCATGGCGTCTTCGGCGGCTTCGAGGCTGTGGAGGCGGGCGATGGTCCAGGTGGCGAGGTACGTCGATGCGAGGCAGCCGCCGGCGGTCGCGAGGTTGCCGCGGGCAAAGAACGGCTGATTCAGGACCTCGACGCCGGCCGCGACGACCCACGGCTTGGAGACGAGATCGGTGCAGGCGGGTACGCCGTTCAGCCGCCCGAGCTTGGCCAGGACCAACGTGCCGGAGCACTGTGCGGCCAACAGTTGCCGCGCGGGATCGAGCCGGCGCAGGGTGCTCATGATCGCCGGGTTCTCGACGACTTCGCGGGTCTTCCTGCCACTGCCGACGATCACGGCGTCAGCGGAGCAGGCCTCGTCGAGATCGATCATGGCGTCGATGGTGACGCCGTTCATCGAACGCACCAGCGGCGTCGGGCTCGCGATCGACACCCGCCAGCCGGGTGCGCTGACGCGGTTGAGAATGCCGAGGGCGATGAGCGAGTCGAGTTCGTTGTAGCCGTCGAAGGTTAGGATCGCGGTGTGCATGGATCGCAGGCTAGAGTCGCCGATCCATGACAGTCGAAGAATTGTCCTGCATACAATGCAGTGGTGAGGGTGCCGAAGTACAAGGCCGTGGTCGATGCGCTGGCCGCCCAGATCCGCGCCGGACAGTGGCCGGCCGGCCACCGCCTCCCCACCCATCGCAGGCTCGCCGCCGACGAGGGAATCGCGGTCGTGACGGCTTCGCGCGTGTACGCCGAACTGGAGGCGATGGGCCTGGTCAGCTCCGAGCAGGGCCGGGGCACGTTCGTACGGGACCTCGCGGCCGCATCCGGCGAGGAGATCGACCAACGATCGGTCGCCGTCGACGCCATCGATCTGAGCTTCAACTCGCCCTCGGTTCCCGGCCAGGCCGATCTGCTGCGCCAAGCATTGCGGGACCTCGCCGGAGCCGGTGACCTCGACGCGCTCCTGCGCTATCAGCCACCTCGCGGCCGGGCTCAAGACCGGGCCGCGGTCGCCCATCACCTTCGCCGGCGAGGACTCGACGTCGGCCGCGAACGAGTCCTGATCGTCAACGGCGCCCAGCACGGTCTCGCCGTGACGGCCATGGCCCTGTTTCAGCCGGGTGACGTGGTCGCAGTGGACGCTGTCACCTATCCCGGGTTCATCGTGCTCGCCCGCACGCTGGGCCTGGAGCTGGCGCCGCTGCCGGTGACCGAGGCCGGTCCCGATCTCGATGCGCTCGAACAGCTGTGCCGACGCCGCCGCGTCCGCGCCGTCTACACGATGCCGACCCTGCACAACCCGCTCGGCTGGGTGTACGACGACTCCCAACGTGCCCTGCTCGTCTCGATCGCCAACCGGTACGGCGTTTCCATCATCGAAGACGCCTCGTACGCCTACCTCGCCGAGGACGCACCCCCGCCGCTGGCGATGCTGGCCCCCGACCTCACCATCTACGTCTCAGGCCTGGCGAAAAGCGTCGCGCCAGGTCTGCGGATCGGCTTCATCGCCGCACCCACGGCACTCGTACCGGCACTCGAGCGCGTCATTCGAGCCACCACCTGGCACACCCCTGGACTGACGGCAGCGATCGCCTGCCGGTGGCTCGAAGACGGCACCGTCGACCGCCTCGAGACCCAGAAGCGGGACGACGCCCGCCAACGGCAGTCCATCGCCTCCGAGGTACTCGCCGGGCTGCCGTACGTCGGCCACCCGTCGTCGTACTTCCTCTGGCTGCCTTTGGCCCAGGACGCGCGCCCCGACCGGATCGCGGCCGCCCTGGCCGACAGACGAATCGCGGTCTCCACCGCCGAACCGTTCGCAACGACACCGACCGTGCCGCACGCCCTACGCCTGGCAATCGGCTCGGTCAGTATCGCTGACCTCCGCGAGGCCCTCCACGCGGTCCGCCACGAAGCCGACCACGACCCCTTCCGCTGACACCGACGTGCGGTCCTCCGCCCGTGACACCAGGGGCCGTACCCGGCTGTTTCCCTGGTGCGACCGGACGTCGGCGACGGGACCGTGGGGTGTAGCCACGGGAGCCAAGTCATGAAGCTGTTTCGAGGACGGCAAGGGCCGGCTGCGGGCATCCGCCCGGGCAACGCGATCGTCGATCTGCGCGCTCGCGAAGCAGCCGAAGCGGTTGTCTCAGCGGCCGTCCGCCGCTCCCGCAGGATCGGACCATCGCTGCGGATCACGACCAAGCTGTACCCAGGTTGGCCGGTCGCGGCACTGGTCGCCGAGGCCCGCACCAGCGAACGGGCGCTCGTAGTGCTGAGCCACGACAGCAAGTTCGAGCGTGCGCTGGCACGGCGATTGGTTCGCCGTACGACGGCCTCCCTCGCGGCGATCGGTCTGTCGCCCAGAGCACTGATCGGACCGTCCGTCGGACGAGTGGTTGTCGGTGGCGACGGTGACGGTGGGCCACCGCCCTAGCCGGTGGCGCCGGCTTCGGCGTCGCGGATCAGTTCGGTGGCGACGTCGCGGAGTTTGCGGTTGGACTGGCGGCTGAAGCGGATCAGGGTGTTGAAGGAACGGTCGGACGTGATCGTGTAGCGCTCCATCAGCAGACCCACGGCCTGGCCGATCAGGTCGCGGGTCTCGATGGCGGCGAGCAGGTTCTCCTCCCGCTGCGCGCCCGAGTAGGCGACGGCGGCGTGAGCGGCCAGCAACCTGCCGACATGCTCGGACTCATCGGTGAACGCGCCGGCAGCGTCGGCGTACAGGTTGAGGGCACAGAGGCGGTCGTCTTTCACGAACAGCGGAAACGCCAGCACGCTCAGGGCTCCCAGTTCCGCCGCTCGTGGGGCGAAGCGCGGCCAGCGAACCTCCCGCCGCATGTCATCGACCCGGACGATCCCGCGCGCGTGCAGGAGGGCGTCCAGACACGGACCCTCGCCATACTCCGTCATCACCGCATCGATGCGCGCCGGCAAGGGACTTGATTCCGCCTTGTGCTCCACGCGTTTCCCACCGACGAGAGCCGTCACAGAACCGGCCTGTGCCCCGGGCACGAGCTCGATCGCCGCCTGCACGACTTCCCGCAGTACGTCGTCGGGATCGTCGGCCTGGTGGAGATCCCGGGCCAGTTCACTCAGCTCGTGCGCAAGCTGATCCGGCCCGGAGTCACCACCCCGTTGTACCGGATCGACGCTCACGAACTTGCCGTCATCGGTCACGAGCTGTCCTCAGGTTCCGGAGTACCACCTGCTCGGCACACAGTCCAGAAGCCGAGAAGATTGTTCGGGCAAGGGGGTTGATCGAAGCGCTTACAGCGGTCATAGTGGTTCAGCCTCAGACAACCGGGCGCCGGCTTTCCGACCTGCTGAGGCTGCCATGCGCGATCACGACACCCGGACCGTTCGCCAGTTGATCGTCGCCTTGCGTACCGTCGAGGACGAATTGCGTACGGCGCGCTGCGCCGGGGATCTCAATCGATTGACTGACCTGATCCGGCGCAAGCAGACCACGCTGCACGAACTGCGTCGCCGTCGCCGGACCCGATCCGGCATTGCCCGATCCAGCGTCGCCTGATTCCGCCACCCACCGATCGATTGCGGGCCCGTCCCTCTCCGGAGGGGGCAGGGGGAGCGGGCCCGCAATCACCTCCCCAGCCGGCCCACCGCCGTACGGCAGGTGCTGAAGGCAAGGACGCGTTGCAGCGTGTGTCCTACGCTCGTGCACATAGCGTCGATGCCCGGGGGGTGCGATGACGGACGCTCTCGTCGAGACCAAGCTCTTTCCGCCCGCACCACGGGCCGGCATCGTGGCGCGGCCGCGGCTGGACGACTGCCTGTCGCGTGGCGGCCGTCTGGTGCTGGTTTCGGCTCCGGCCGGATTCGGCAAGACCACCGTCCTCGGGCGCTGGCTGACACACGCCGGGCCCTCAGTCGCGTGGGTCGCCCTCGACGAGGGTGATCGGGATGCCTCGTCGTTCTGGACGTACGTCGTCACCGCGCTGGACCGCGCCGTTCCGGGAGTCGGTGCCAGCGCCCTTCCACTGCTTCAGGCCGGGCAGACGCCGACCGAGGCCGTGCTGGCGGTCGTCATCAACGAGCTGAGCGTTCTCCCCGGCGAGGTCACCCTGGTCCTGGACGACTATCACCTCGTCGACGGCCCCGGCATCCGGCCCGGGATGACGTTCCTCCTCGACCATCTGCCTCCGCAGGTGCGGCTGATCATCAGCACTCGAGCGGACCCCGGCCTGCCGCTGGCCCGCCTCCGCGCGCGCGGCGAACTCATCGAGATCCGCGCCGCCGATCTTCGCTTCACCCTCACCGAGGCGAACACCTACCTCAACGACGTGACCGGCCTGCGTCTCACCGATGCGGACATCGCGGCACTCGAGGAGCGCACCGAGGGGTGGGCCGCGGCGCTGCAACTCGCGGCCCTGTCCCTGCGGGGTCGCGACGATCCCGCCGGCTTCATCGCCGGTTTCGCCGGTGACGACCGATTCGTCGTCGATTACCTCGTCGAAGAGGTCCTGGACCGGCAGCCCGAGCCGGTACGACGGTTTCTGATGGAAACCTCCGTCCTGGACCGTCTCACCGGCCCGCTGTGCGACGCCGTGACCGGCGACCACGACGGCAAAGCAATGCTCGAGCGGCTCGACCGGGCGAACCTCTTCCTGATCCCCCTCGACGACCAGCGGCGCTGGTACCGCTATCACCACCTCTTCGGCGACGTCCTCCGCTCCCATCTCCTCGATGAGTACGGCGACGTCGCGGACCTGCATCGACGCGCCGGCAACTGGTACGACGAGGCCGGCCAACCGGTGCCCGCAGTCCGGCACGCCCTCGCGGCCGGCGATCTCAGCCGCGCGGCCGAGATGATCGAGCGGGCCGCTCCAGAGCTGCGCAGGAACCGCCAGGAGCACACCTTGCGCCGGTGGATCGACGACCTTCCCGAAGACGTCGTCGAGCACCGGCCGGTGCTCGCCATGGACTTCGTGGGCGCGCTGATGGCCAGCAACGAGTTCGGCGACGTCGAGCGCCGATTGAACGACATCGAGCAGCTGCTGAACGGCCGATCGGGAGTGGTCGTGGTCGACGAGCGTGAGCACGCCAGACTCCCTGGTGGCATCGAGCTGTACCGGGCCGGGCTGGCGCTGATCGGCGGCGATCTGGCCGGCACTTCAGAGCACGCCCGCCTGGCTGTCGACCGTGCGCCCGAGGACGACCACCTCACCAGGGCGTCGGCCGAGGCCTTGGCCGGACTCGCCTCGTGGACGGCAGGCGACCTCGAGGCCGCACACCGCAGCTACACCGAGGCCGCCGATGGGCTGCATCGAGTCGGGTACGTCTCCGACGTACTGGGATGCTCCATCACGCTCGCCGACATCGAATGCACGCAAGGCAGGCTGCGTCAGGCGCAACGCACGTACGAGCGCGCCCTCGAGCTTGCCGCCCGCCACGACCCAGACATGCGGGGCACCCGGGACATGTACGTCGGTCTGAGCCAGGTGGCGTTGGAGCGCAACGACCTGGCCGCCGCCACGGAGCACCTGAGGCGCAGCGACGAGCTCGGCGAGCAGGCCGGGCTGCCGCAGAATCCCTACCGCTGGCGGGTCGCGATGGCACTGATTCGGGAGGCGGAGGGCGATCTCGACGCGGCGCTCGGGCTGCTCGCCGAGGCGGAGCGGGTGTATGTGGGCGACTTTTCGCCGAACGTTCGACCGATCCCCGCGGTGCGCGCGCGAATGCTGGCTGCCCACGGGGACGTGGCCTCTGCGCTGGAGTGGGCGCGCGAGTACGGCGTGTCCGTGCACGATGAGGTGTCGTATCTGCGCGAGTACGAGCATGTGACGCTGGCCCGGGTCCTACTCGCCGAGGGCTCGCCGCAGGCCCGGCGCGACGCCATCGGGCTGCTCGAGCGACTTCTCTCAGCGGCCGAGGATGGCGGCAGGCAAGGCACCGTGATTGAGGTCCTGGCGCTCCTGGCGCTCCACACAACCGGTGACGAGGCACTGGAACGCGCGCTGACGCTGGCCGAGCCTGAAGGCTACAACCGGGTCTTCACCAGCGAAGGGCAGCCGATGGCCACCCTGCTCGAGGCCGTGGATCGACACCGACCCGGCTGGGCGTATGTGCGCCAACTCCTCGGGCCACGCGAGACGTACAACCGCGCCGCCCGGGACGGCCTCATCGATCCGCTGACCGAGCGCGAGCTGGACGTGATGCGGCTGCTTGTCAGTGACCTCGACGGCCCCTCGATCGCCCGTGAGCTCGTGGTGTCGCTGAACACCGTGCGTACACACACCAAGAACATCTACGCCAAGCTCGGCGTCAACAATCGCCGCGCCGCGGTCCGCCGGGCGCATCAGCTCAACCTGCTGTCCCAACGCCGCTGAAGCCCAAGTTCACCAGATGATGTGAGGCGCACTCACCACATCGGCTCCTAGCTTGCAGATACCAGCCAAGAGGAGCACCCCGTGAACAGCTCAGCCACTGACCAGTCGCACGACCGCAGCTGGTACGAGATCCGCCTTCAGGGGCGACTCGACGCTCGGTGGTCGGTGTGGTTCGACGGGCTCACCCTCACCGCCGGAGCCGACGGCACCACCACCATCCGAGGCCCAGTCGTGGACCAGGCCGCCCTGCACGGGCTGCTGCAACGACTCCGCGACCTCGGCCTCCCCCTCCTCTCGGTCGCCCGGGTGGAGCCCGACCACCGCGAACAACAGCACAGCTCAACCACTGGAGACAACCATGACCACGACCACTCGTACGACGACAGCCACCAGCGACCCCACTCGTAATCACGCCCGCGCGGCCGGCATCTTCTACCTGATCACGTTCGCGGCGTCGCTGCCGGCGTACGCCCTGATCACCTCGGCGGCGAACCCGGACCTCACGGTCGCCGCCGGGCACGACAACCAACTCCTGGCGGCCGGGTTCCTGGACTTCGTCAACGCTCTCGCCGGCGTCGGCAGCGCGGTAGCCCTGTTCCCGGTCCTCAAGCGCCAGAACCAGTCCCTCGCGCTCGGCTTCGTCACCTCGAGGCTCGTCGAGGCCGCGGTCATCATGACCGGTGTGGTGTGCCTCCTCGCCGTCGTCACCCTCAACCAGCAAGGCACCGGTACGGGCGCCGGCGGCCAGGCCCTCGTGGCTGTCCGCGACTGGACATTCCTGTTCGGTCCGGGCTTCATGGCGTGCATCAACGCCGTCCTGCTCGGCACCCTGATGTACCAGTCACGCCTGGTCCCGCGGATCATCCCCACCCTCGGACTGATCGGAGCACCGTTGCTGTTCACCGCGAACCTCGCGACCCTGTTCGGCCACAACGAGCAGGACTCCGGCATCACCATGCTTGCGACGCTTCCGATCGCCTTCTGGGAGCTTTCGGTCGGCATCTGGATGACTGTCAAGGGGTTCAAGCCCTCGCCGATCACTGCCAATCTCACCAAGGTCGACTGACCTGTGCGGCCCACCGCCACGGCGGTGGGCCGTTATCGTGAAAGGCCTCTCGCCCACCGTGAGGAGAGCCCGATGCCCACACTCGACCGGGTCGGCTGGGGCTTCATCTCGCGGTACGCACTGGCGTCCATGGGCACCTCGCTCGTGTTCCTGGCTCCCCTGCTGGTCTCCCTGGCCTTGAAGGTCAACTCGCTGGTGGGGATCGAACAGGCGCCGAACAGTTTGGCGCTGGTCGCCGGGACCGGCTCCGTCGTGGCGATGGTCGGAAACCCGTTCTTCGGCAAGCTGAGCGACCGTACGTCGTCGCGGTTGGGCATGCGGCGGCCCTGGATGGTCGCCGGTCTGGGAGGCGGGTGCCTGGGCATTCTCATCGTTGCCCTGGCACCCAACATCCCGGTCGTCCTCGTCGGATGGTGCCTCGCGCAACTATCTTTGAACGCCCTGCTCGCCGCACAGGTGGCTGTCCTGCCGGACCAGGTTCCGGTTGCTCAACGCGGTCTGGTCGCTGGTGTCCTGGGAATCGGCCTGCCAGTCGCGTCGGTGGGCGCGACCTACCTGGTGCAACTCTTCACCGGCAACCGACTCGCGATGTTCCTGGTCCCGTGCGCGATCGGCGGATTCTTCGTCCTGCTCTTCGTCAGCACGCTGAAGGACCGCCGACTCGACCCGGCGGACCGGCCGGCCTGGTTGTTGCGCGAACTCGCCAGCACGTTCTACTTCGACCCACGCAAGAGCCCCGACTTCGCCTGGGCCTTCGCCAGCCGATTCATGATTCTCCTGGCTTACGCCCTCCTCACCACCTACCAGGCCTACTACTTGCTCGACCAGCTCGGCACCGCGGAGGACGACGTACCGCACCAAGTCTTCCTCGGCACCCTCGCCCAGTCCGTCGTCCTCATCACCGCGTCCCTCATCGGCGGCCAACTCTCCGACCGGACGGGCCGACGAAAGATCCTCGTCATCACCGCCTCGATCGTGTACGGCGTGGCGCTCTCCGTGGTCGCCATCGCCGACACGTTCAACGGCTATCTCGTCGGCATGGCCCTCAGCGGACTCGGTTTCGGCCTGTACGTCGCCGTCGACCTCGCGCTCGTGGCCGACGTACTGCCCGACAGAGCCACCGCCGCCAAGGACCTCGGGGTCTTCAACATAGCCAGCGCACTCCCCTTCTTCGTCGCCCCCGCAATCGCCCCGGCCATCCTCGCGCTAGGCAACGGGAGCTACGCCGTCCTCTACACAGTCGCAGCACTCTCCGCCATCCTCGGAGCCACCGCCATCCTCCCCATCAAACGCGTCCGCTGAGCCCGAGTGTTGAGTCGAACCTCGAAAGGTCTACTACCGCGGCACCGAGGACACCGCCCTCACCGCACAGCTCCTCTCGGACGACAGACCCCCAGAACTGCCGCCGTCCTCCAGGCCGAATGCGCCCGCCGACCTATTCCATCAACTGTATTTGATGTATTCTCGGCGCCGTGAGAGGGACCGGCGTTGCGGCGCTGCCCGAGTTCGTGCGGCTGGTCAGCCATCCGCTGCGGTGGCGGTTGGTCGCCGAGCTCGCGCGGACCGACCTGCGCGTCCGCGAGCTCGTCGCCATCGTCGACGAGCCACAGAACCTGGTCTCGTATCACCTGCGGCTGCTGCGCGACGGCGGCCTGGTGGCGTCGAGGCGCAGCAGCTTCGACGCGCGGGACACCTATTACCACCTCGACCTCGATCGCTGTGCCGCGGCGCTGGCGGGCGTTGGCGTCGCACTGCACCCTGCTTTGCGGATGGCGCCCGTACCGGATTTCGCGACGCGGCGTTCAGGCAGGCCGAGTGTCCTGTTCGTGTGCAGCGGCAACAGCGCGCGCTCACCGATCGCGGAGGCACTGCTGCGGCATCGAGCCGGGAGCCGGGTGCGAGTGAGCAGCGCCGGCATCCACCCCAAGGACCGCATCCCCCGCCACGTGGTCCGGGTGCTGCTCGAGCAGTACGGCATCGACATCGATGGACAGGTGCCGCGCCCGCTCGACGGCACGCGGGACCGTCGGTTCGACCGAGTGATCACCTTGTGCGACAAGGCCCGCGAGTCTCTTCCCGTCGCTGAGCACTGGCACCGCACCCACTGGAGCATCGCCGACCCGGCGGAGAGCACCATCGGCCGCAGCACTTACTCGAAGTTCGTGTCGGCAGCGGCCGAGATCGACACCCGCGTTCGGCAGCTGCTACCAACCCTCGACACCTAGATGGAGGAGTGACCATGGATACCTTCGCAAGCGTTCGCTACATCGTCGACGACGTACCGGCGGCGATCGAGTTCTACACCACCCATCTCGGATTCGCCCTCCGCAGCAACCCCGCACCAGCCTTCGCCGACGTCACCCAGGGCCCCCTGCGCCTGCTGCTGTCGGGACCACAGTCCTCCGGCGCCCGCGCCACCCCAGCCGAAGCGTCCGGCGCCGGCCGCAACCGCATCCACTTGATCGTCGACGACCTCGACGCCGAGATCGCCCGCCTCGAAGCCGCCGACATCGTGTTCCGCAGCGAACTGACCGCCGGTCCAGGCGGCCGCCAAATCCTGATCGCGGATCCCGCCGGCAACCTCGTCGAACTCTTCCAACCTGCAACCTGAGAGCGGCGCTGTCAGCCGCTGCCGAGCCGGTGTTCGAGGGTGTCGAGGAGGGCTTCGACCTGGCGGTAGGTCTCGGAGCTGTAGGCGCCGATGCTGCGCTCAGCCACCAACGCGTCGCGCATGGCGTCCAGGTAACGCCGCTGGACGATGCCCATCTGCTCGCGGGCGTCCGGCTTGGTGTCGCGGAACTGCTGTCGCCCGGCGAGGAGGCGAGGAATGACCCGATCCTTCATCGTGCTGACCAGATCCGGGTCCAGCGGCTCGCCTTCGATGGTCTGCTTCTCCAACGGACCGACCGCGTCGATCGCCGACTCGCCCACCTGCCGCAGCAGCGCCTGCACGGAGTCGCGCTGCTCTTCCGGGCTCTCGGGACGGAACTGCATCTTCGCGATCACCGCCGGCAGCGTGAGACCGAAGAGCGTCAAGGTGATGAGTGCGACGAGGAACGCCGCGAGTACGACGGTGGCGACGTGCGGCGTATCGGCCGGGATCGTCTGTACGGCGGCAACCGTGACAACACCGCGCATGCCGGCCCACCCCAGTACGACGAAGCCGCGCGCGGTGATCGGCTCCCGCTCCTCGAAGTCCACATCCGCCTGTCCGCGGGCCAGCCTCCGGCGTGCCCAGGCGAGGCGGGTCTCCTCGCGCTCGTCGGCCGGCGTCACGGAGTCCAGGTGCTCCTCCATCCGGCCCAGCTTGGCCCGGACCTGGTCATGGCGGTCAGCTGGGCTCCACCTGCCGACCACCGCCGGCCACACCAGTCCGAGGAACCTCAACACCACCAGCAGGCCGACTACGAGCAGGACGAGACCGGTGATCTCCCCCGTCGTCGTCTCCGACCGGGCGTCGTCGACGAGCTCCGGCAGTTGGTAGCCCATGGCAAGGAAAACGCCACTCTCGAGGATGAAGCTGATCGTCGTCCAAGTCGTGGATTGGGTCTGCCGATCCCGGGCGCTGAACCGCTTGCTTCCGAGCGCGCCGGTCAGGAGGCCGGCGACCACCACGGCCAGCACGCCGGACGCGTGAGCCTCTTCAGCCGGGAAGTAGGCGAGAAAGGGCACCGCGAAGGAGATCGTGGTGTTGAGCACCGGATCGTCGAGCCGCTGCCGCAGGAGGGCCGTCAGCCACCCGACGAGCAGTCCGATGACGACACCTCCGACCACGGCCCAGACGAAGTCCAGGATCGTGTCGGCCAGGCTGAAGTCACTCGTGGCGGCGATGGCGGCAACGGCCGTACGCAGGACGACGAGCGCGGACGCGTCGTTGACGAGGCTCTCGCCCTCCAGCACCGTCATGAGCCGCGGCGGCAGCCCGACCCGATGCCCGATGGCCGTCGCGGCGACCGCGTCGGTCGGGCTCACCACGGCACCGAGCGCGGTCGCCAAACCGAACGAGATGCTCGGGAACAGCGCATGCACCACGGCCCCGATCGCCAGTGCCGACGCGATCACCATGACCACCGACAGCCACGAGATCAGCGCGAAGTTCCGCCGTACGTCGAGCACCGGCAACTGGACCGCCGACGAGTACAGCAGCGCGGGCAGCACGCCGGCCAGAATGATCTCCGGCTCCAGGTGAATCGCCGGCGTACCCGGCAGGTAACTGGCCCCGATCCCCAGCCCCACCAGCAACAACGGCGCCGCGACCCCCGTCCGCCGGGCGAACACGGACGCCGCGATCATGATCGCCAGCCCGGCCCCCGCAACAACCAAAAACTGATGGTCCACGCAACCAGACTCTAAGGACGTCCCCCGCCGACTAGCCGGAAAGACGCGCGGGCCAGGCGCGGAAGGCCTGGATGGTGAGGGCGGCGAACCGGCGGGACGCGGCTCGGCGGAGAGCGGGGTTCGTCGCGCGGATGCCGCCGTGAGCCGACAACATCATGACCAGGTCCTCGCTGGTGAAGTCGGCGCGCAGGTGGCCGGTCTTCTTGGCGCGCTCTGCGAGCCGCGCGACCGCCCGCAGCGTGTACTCGCGGTGCACGGTGAAGTCGGCCGCGCCGGGATACGTGGCCAGGAACGCCTCGGTGAACCCACGGCTGTCCGCATTCACCTCGCAGATGCGCTCGATCACCTGGCAGAACCCGCGCCACGGATCCTCCTCGGCCAGCCCGTCGTCGACGATCGCTCGGCAGTCCCGCACCTGCTCGGCGAAGGCTTCGGCCGCCAGCAGTTGCTTGGTCGGGAATCGCCGATAGAGCGTCGCCGGGCCGATGCCTGCGCGCCGGGCGATCTGCCGCATCGTCACCGTCATGCCCTCGGTCGCGAACAGCGCTCGCGCCGCCTCGACGATCCGGTCCCGGTTGTCGGCCGCGTCGGACCGCAGGGAGTGAGACAAACGATCGCTCATTGCTCTCACTCTACCTAAACGGACGCTGGCGTCCGTTAGCGTCCGAGGACCGGCAGCAGAGCGAAGGAGTAGACAGTGAAGGCAGTCTCAGTCGAGACGTTCGGAGATCCAGACGGGATGGCGGTCGTCGACGTCGCCACTCCGGTGCCCGGTCGTGGGCAGGTCCTGGTCGCGGTCGAGGCGATCGGCGTCGGGGGTGTCGACGCGGTGATCCGGAGAGGAACGCTCGCGGGATACGGCTTCCAGAAGGGCCATGTGCTCGGTTCCGAGGTCGCCGGGACGGTCACCGCGGTCGGCCCGGGCGTCGACACCTCCTGGATCGGGCAACGCGTGTGGGCTTTCACCGGCCGAGGCGGCGGGTACGTCGAACAGGCGATCGCCGGCGTCGAGGACGTCGTACCCCTGCCGGCGACCCTCTCGGTGGAGGATGCCGTGACGCTCGGCAGCTCCGGTGTAGTCGCACACTTCGGACTCGCCCACGCCCACTTCACGCCGGGCGAGTCCGTCCTGATCCGCGGAGCCGCCGGCAGTCTCGGGATCATGACCGTTCAGCTCGCCGCTCGCGCCGGCGCGAGCGCGATCGCCGTCACCACCTCGTCGGTCGAACGCGGTCATCGCTTACGCGAACTCGGCGCGACTCACGTGCTCAACCGTGCCGGCGATGGCTCCACGGCGTACGACGTGATCGTCGACGTCATCGCCGGTCCGGATCTCCCGTCCTTCTTCCCGAAGCTCGCACCCAACGGCCGGCTGGTGCTGGTCGGCCTGGTCGGCGGCCCACCTCCGCCAGACTTCGGGACGGCGATGCTCGCGGCGTTCCAGCAATCGTTGTCGTTGGCAACCTTCAGCGCCGGCACCGTGCCCAAGGCCGCACAACAGGCCGTACGCCGTGACCACTTCGCCGCCACGACCCGCGGCGAGCTCCACTCGGTGGTCCACGAAGTCCTGCCCCTGGACCAGGCCGCCATCGCCCACCACAAGATGGACGCCGGCGAAGTCTTCGGCAGGATCGTCCTGAAACCGTAGGTCTGTCAGGCGAACACCTGTCGGAATCCCTCTCGCCAGGACGGGTACTCCAGGGTCCAGCCCAGCTCCGCCTTTGCCTTAGCGTTCACCGCCGGGGGTAGCTGGTTGCCGTAGTACACGGCTTGTTCGCCGAGCTTCTTCGCGGCCTCCTCCGGGGAGATGCGCCGCGGCAGGGGTGCGTCCAGGATTCCGGCGAGGTACGGCACCCACTCGGCCTGGGCGGCAGGCTCGTCGTCCATGACGTTGTAGACGCCGGGGCCGCCGTGGTCCACCGCTCGTACGGCGGCCGACACCGCGTCGCTGACGTGAAGCAACGGGTACCGGCCGGCGCCGTCGCCGACAATCGGCAGCTCGCCGGCCAGGACTGCTGTAGCGATATCGCCGCCGGGCCCGATGGAGGTGCCGTGGCCGTAGAGAAATCCGTACCGCAGGACGACGCCCTCGATCTCCGGAGCGCCCAGCACCAGTTCCTCGGCCGCGATATTCGCCCGGACGTGGCTTCCGATCGCCCCCGGACCGTCGAGGTACGGAGGTGACGACTCGTCCGCCGGGCCCGAGCCGGGCTCGGTCATGAAGCTGGCGCTCTGCGCGACGACCCGACGGGTGCCGGCTTCGTCGGCTGCGCTCATCAGCGTCTTCGTCCCCTCGCTCCGCAGCCGATTGGTCACGTCCAACCATTTCCCGTAGTCGGCGGACGGCCCAGACAGCGCTGTCATCAGATTGACGATCACCTCGGGCTGAGCCTCGACGATCGCGTGCCGCACAGCAGCCGCGTCGAGCCCGTCCATCAGCACCGGTCTGGCCCCGAGCGCGGCCACGATCGGGAGATTGGCGGACCGCTGAGAAGTGGCCGAGACCTGATGGCCTCGCCCCACCAAGGCAACGACGAGCGGCCGGCCCAAGACGCCGGTACCCCCTGCGACGAAAACTCGCATGGTCCCCTCCTTGTCGGCGTTCGGAATGTGACTTCCTTCAGCCTGACCCGGTGCAGAAACGCTCGCGCCCTGGACAGTCCCTGGTCCAGCCACTGGCGCCCTCGACTCAGAGGACATTCGCCGCCTGGAGGGCATCGCGAAGGTGTCTCCGGGCGCTGACCCCCAGCTTCGTGAACACCTTGCGCATGTGCCACTCCACGGTCCGGGGGCTGATGAACAGCTCGGCCCCGATCTCGGGGTTGGACAGGCCCTGGGTCGCCAGCCGGGCGATGTGCAGCTCCTGCGCAGTGAGGCCGTGATTCGTGTCGACCGTTCGCTTGCGCGCTGTCTCGCCGGTGGCGGCGAGCTCCCGGCGAGCCCGCTCGGCGAAGGCATCCATCCCGATCGCCGTCGCGGCCTCGTGGGCTGCCCGCAGCCGCTCCCGCGCCTCGACCCTCCGGCCCTCACGCCGCAACCATTCGCCGTACAAAAGCCACGCCCGGACGAGCTCAGTACGGACGTTCGTCCGGTCCAGCCGTTCGATCGCCTCCCGGTAGAGGTCCTCGGCCTCCTTGCCTTCTCGCAGTTGCGCACCGGAGCGTGCCGCCACACCCAGCGCCCAGTCGGTGCCGCTGGCCTGCGTCATCTCGGAGAGCTGCTCGAAGGCGGCAGCCGCTGTCGGACGGTCGCCGGCACGCATGGCTGCTTCGACCAGCTCGACCAGTCCCCAGTTCGACACCCCGATCTCCGCCGGGAACGCAGAAGCCTCCCGGGCGGCGGCCATCGCCTCGGCGTACTGGCTCAGTCCGTTGCACAGCAGCGCTCGGGCCCAGTTCGTCAAGGACACACCGATTCCCTCACCGCGGGCCGCGACGTCGCGCATCGACTCCGCGATCAGCGGTGCCGCCTGTTCCTCCTGGCCACGGAAGGCAGCCAGACCGATAGCGGCGTACGGCGTGAGTTTGCTTTCGGCGGCCTCGGACACTGCCCGGATCTCCTCAACCGCGCCGGCAGCCGCGGTCAGCTCGCCGGCGAAGAGGTCGACGAAGACGCGCGTGTTCAACGCCAACGGCAGCGCACTGAGCGCCCCGGCATCGCGGACGATCTTCAGATGCCGGCTGGTCAACCGGTCCCAGGCACGCTCGTCCCACAGGTCGGAGGCCACCACGGCCGCCAGCCACATGAACCGAACGCCCTCCTCCATCGTCAGTTCGTCGCCGCCGAAGGCCTGCGTCGCTTGTCTGAGCAGCGGCGCCGCGGCGGCATAGCCGTCGGCGAACAGAACGGCGACGCCTTGCAGGAGTACGTCGCCTCGACGCAGATGGTCCGCCGACGCCAACGCACCGCGAGCGGCCTGGGCCACGTCCTGCGGTCCCGGTCCGGATGCCAACCGCCCGGCGAACAACGCGGCGGTCAGGGCATCCACGTAGCTGTCGAGAGCCAGGTCGGCGTCGAGGGGTTCCAGTTGGCGAGCGGCGGCCAGCAGCAACGGCAGAGCCTCGTTCCCGCGGCTGGACGCGAAGCCGATCTGGGCCCTGAGTACGTCGATGCGAGCATGCTGCAGGTCGCTGAGCGATCCCTGGTCGGTCACGGCCAGCAGGTTCAGTGCGTCGTCGAAAGTCCCCGCGTGCAGCATGGCCTGAGCCGCGTTGAGCTGGCGCTGCGCGCGGTCGACGGCGTCCGGTGTCAGCATGGCCGCACGCTCCAGGAACGCGGCTGCCGCAACCAGTCCGCCCTGGGCCAGCGCACGGCCGGCGGAGGCCTCGAGTTCCCCGGCGACGGTTTCGTCAGGACCCGTGGCCGCGTGCGCACGGTGCCAGGCGCGTCGATCCGGATCGAGGTCGGGGTTCGTCGCCTCCGCGAGCGCGTGGTGCACCGTCTGTCGTTCCCGCGCCCCCGCGGACCAGTAGGCCACCGACCGCACCAGCGGGTGCCGGAAGTGCACCGTCTCGCGCAACTCGATCAGTCCGGACTGCTCCGCCGGGCCGACGGCGTTCACGTCGAAGCCCGCCCGCTCGGCCGCACGCCACAGCAGGCTGACATCACCAAGGGGTTCAGCTGCCGCGGTGAGCAGCAGCCGTCGGGACTCGTCCGGGAGTGGCTCCAACTGACTCCGGAACCCCTCCTCCATCCGACTGGTCAGCGTCCGCGATTGTGCGGCCTCCGGGCCGAACGTCAATTCGGTCGCGGTGAGCCAGCGTGGCAGCTCCAGCAGCGCCAGCGGATTCCCGTGCGCCTCGGCCAGGATCCGATGCCGGACCCGATCATCCATCGGCCCTCTGATGGTCGACGTGAGCAAGGTGTCGGCGTCCGTCTCGGCCAGACCGCCGACCGTCAGCAGCGGTAGCCCGGCCCAGCGCTGCTGATCCTCGCTGGTGCGCGCCGCGATGACCAGTACGACGGCTTCGGCCGCCAACCGGCGTACGACGAAAGCGATGGTCTGCACCGTGGCTTGGTCCAGCCACTGCGCGTCGTCGACCAGGCAGAGAAGTGGCTGTTGCCTGGCGCCCTCGGAAAGCAGCGTCAACACGGCGAGACCGATCAGGAACCGGTCCGGCGGTGCTCCGGCACGCAGCCCGAACGCAGTCCCGAGAGCATCCGCCTGTGGCTCCGGCAACCGGTCGAGCCCGTCCAGCAAGGGTTCGCACAGCTGGTGCAGACCGGCGAACGCGAGCTCCATCTGCGATTCGACGCCCGCCACCCGCAAGATCCGGCTTCCCCCGGCGGCGCCGGCCAAATACTCGAGGAGGGCCGTCTTCCCGATGCCCGGATCCCCCCGGACCACCAGGACGCCGCTGTGGCCCGATCGGGCGGCCTGGACCAGACCGGCCAGCGTCTCGCACTCGCTGCTCCGGCCACGTAGACCCGGCCATCGACCCTTCGTCCCCGGTGACACAACCTCTCCAGGCGCTCGCCCTCACGCTGCCATTCCACCTGCCACCGTGCAATGGCCCGGCCAGGGACGGGACCAGGGCGGCGACCAGGGAAACGCACTGGCGCCAGGGATCACCAGCCTCGGCCAGGCTCGGGGATGTCGGATCTCTCCCCTGTTCAAAAGAGTTTCGCGATGAGCAACTCGCCCTCACAACAGCCTGGCAGCGACGCGTTGCCGTCGCGCCCGTTCTCCCGCCGCGGCTTCGTCGGCACCGCTGGCTCGCGACTTCACCGTCATCGCTGTCGACCAGCGCGGTATCGGGCTGTCCGAGAAGACCAGGAGCGGGTACGACTCGGCCACCCTCGCGAACGACCTCGCCGCACTGATGACCAAGCTCGGCCACCAGCGGTTCTCCGTCGCCGGTCATGACACCGGCTACATCATCGGCTACGCGCTCGCCGCCGACCACCGCGACCGGGTCGACCGCCTGGTCGTCGCCGAGATCCCCGGGCCACCCGGCGTGGTCGACCCGAACAACCCGCCGCCACCGCTGTTCATCCCCGAAGTCCTCAACAACAAGCTCTGGCACATTCCGTTCAACCGGGTCAACGACGAACTCATCGTGGACATGGTCAAGAGCAACGCGGACGCCTACTACCGCTACGAGTACTCGATTCAGGGCGGCGGAGCGACGCTGCCGGACTACGCCATCGAGTACTACGTCAAGCTGTACACCCGCGACCGGAACACCCTGCGCGCCAGCTTCGGCCTCTACCGTGCCTGGGACGCGATCCTGCAGCAGAACGGAGCGCGCCAGAACGAGAAACTGACGATTCCGGTGCTGGGGATCGGCGGCGCGAACAGCTGGGGTCCCGCCGCGGCCGGGGGAATCGCGCCCGCCGCGGTCAATGTGCAGTCCTTGGTGATCCCCGGCGCCGGGCACTGGGTCGCCGAGCAGGCCCCCGCCGCGATGATCACGGCGCTGAGCACTTTCCTGGCTCCCTAGGGCAGTGGCAAGGTACACAGAACGGCCCCCCACCGCCCTTCCCCGGGTGTCGTGATCGTCCGGGATGGTGTGCCATGGCGGTGGTGTCAGGTTTGCGGGGGCGGGTCAGCGAGTGTGAGGTACTGACCAATCTCGTGAGGTCTGCGCAGGACGGCCACAGTCAGGTGCTGGTCCTGCGCGGCGAGGCCGGCATCGGGAAGACGGCGCTGCTCCACTTCCTGCTCGATCACGCCACCGACTGCCGGGTGAGTCGCGCGGCCGGCGTCGAGTCGGAGATGGAGCTCGCCTTCGCCAGCCTGCACCAACTGTGTGCTCCCTTCCTCAACCGGCTCGACGAGCTGCCGGCGCCGCAGAACGACGCGCTGGCGACCACGTTCGGGCTGCGGCCAGGCAACCCACCAGATGGGTTTGTGCTCGGCCTCGCCGTCCTGACTTTGCTGTCCAATGTGGCCGAGGACCAGCCACTGGTCTGTGTGATCGATGACGCTCAGTGGCTCGATCATGCCTCCGCGCAAACCCTCGAGTTCGTCGCCCGGAGGCTCAGAGCCGAACGAATCGCGATGGTCTTCGCGGTTCGTACGACGGATCAGCAGCCCAAGCTGACCGGACTGCCGGAGCTCGTGCTGCCAGGGCTCGCCACTCGTGACGCGACCGCGCTGCTGGATTCGGCCATGGTCGGCCGGCTGGACGACCGGGTCCGAAATCAGGTCCTGGCCGAGTCCCACGGCAACCCGCTCGCTCTGCTCGAACTGCCTCGCCAGCTGTCCTCCACCGAGCTGACGTTCGGGCCGGCCGGCGACACCAACCTGGTCAGCCGCCTGGAGGATGGGTTCCTGCGTCAACTCGACGTACTCCCCCAGGAGTCCCGTCGGCTCTTCCTGCTGGCGGCCGCCGAACCCGTCGGAGATGTCGACCTGCTGCGACGCGCCGCGCAGCGGCTCGGCATCGGGCACGTCGCGACGCAAGCAGCCGACAGTGCGGGCCTGCTCGAACTGCGCCACCGGGTCGAGTTCCGCCATCCCCTGGTCCGATCCGCCGTCTACCGCGCGGCGGACGTCCAGGAACGCCGCATCGCCCACCAGGCTCTCGCGGAAGTGACGGACCCGGACCGAGACCCGGACCGCCGCGCTTGGCACCGCGCCCGCGCGGTCGCAGGGCCGGACGAAAGCGTCGCCGCCGAGCTCGAGCAGTCCGCCGACCGTGCTCAACGACGCGGCGGGCTCGCGGCCGCGGCCGCCTTCCTGGAGGCGGCGGCGACCCTCACGCCCGACCCGGCCCACCGGGCGCGGCGTTCCCTGACCGCCGCCCAGGCGAAGGCGGCCTCGGGCGCCTTCGAAGATGCGCTCACCCTGCTGGCGACGGCTCAGGCTGGACCGCTCGACGAGGCCGAGGATGCGCGAGTCCAGCTTCAGTACGCGCAGATCTCGCACTACTCCCACCACGGCAACAAGGCGATGCCGATGCTCCTGGACGCCGCGCGCCGACTGGAAGCGACCGATCCGAAGCTGGCCCGGGAGACCTACCTCGACGCTCTCGCCGCAGCCATGTTCGCCGGCCGCCTGGCCTCCGGGCCCGACACCGGGATGCAGCAGGTGGCCGAAGCGATGCGTCGTGTTGAGCTGCCCGCGGCGGCGACCAAGCCCGACCGGCTCCTCCAAGACATCGCTGTGTTGTACACCGATGGATACCCGGCGGCCGCACCCGACCTGCTCGACGTCGTGGGGGCCTTCGGCCGCGATGAGCTGACGATGGACGAGGCCGTCCGTTTCGCCTGGCTGGCCGCGTGTGCGGCGACGGACCTCTGGGACGACGCCAACTGGGGTGTCCTCACCCGGCGCCACCTCGACGCGATCCGGAACATCGGCGCGCTCAGCGTCCTGCCCGTCGCACTCAACAGCCGGATCATCTACGACCTCTACAGCGGCGACCTGGCCGAAGCCGAGTCCCTCGTCGCGGAGGCCGACTGGGTCGCGGAAGTCACCGGCGGCGAGAACGCGATGATTCCGTACGGCGATGTGAGCCTGAAGGCCGTCCGCGGTCACGCGTCGCTGGCCGAAGCCCAGTTCACCAAGATCCTCAACGACATCGCGCTGCGCGGTGAAGGCGTCGGTCTGAACATGGTCAGCTGGTTCCGCGCGATCATGTTCAACGGCCTCAGCCGGTACGACGAGGCGCTCGACGCCGCCTGGACCGGGGCAGCCTCACCGTTGGAGCTCGGACCACCCAAGTGGGCGCTGGCCGAGCTTGTTGAAGCCGGCGTACGCAGTGGGAACACTGACGAAGCAGCGGATGCACTCGAGCAGCTCTCCTCGTTCGCACGGGCCAGCGGCACCGAGGCGGCCCTGGGCGTACTGGCTGGACGCAATGCTCTCCTGCGGACCGGACCGGCCGCGGAAGATTGCTACCAGGAAGAGAGCGAGCGACTCGGCACCACCACGCTGCGCGTCGAGCACGCGCGAGCACAGCTCCGGTACGGCGAATGGCTGCTCCGCGAGGATCGTCGGAAGGACGCCCGCGTCCAGCTGCGTACGGCGTACGAGACCTTGAGCGCCCTGGGCATCGAAGGGTTCGCCGAACGCGCCCGCAAGGAGCTCGCCTCGACCGGAGAAACCGTCCTCAAGCGAACCATCGAAGCACCCGTCACCCTCACGACCCAGGAAGCCCACATCGCCAGACTCGTCGCGGACGGGCTCACGAACCCCGAGATCGGCGCGATCCTCTTCATCAGCGCCCGCACGGTCGAATGGCACCTGCGCAAGGTGTTCGCGAAGCTCGGCGTCACGACGCGACGGCAACTCCGGCAAGTGCTGCCCGGCCCCACCCCAACAGCCAAGCGGAACTGACAACAGCCCGCGCCAGGGTCCGGGCCAGGGAGGCTCACTGGTTCGACGCACCTGCCCGTCGAGTGATCGTGGTCCCACTGCCAATCGAGAGGGGCGCGACATGAGCGCCACAGAACTGACAGCCGCAGCACCTGTCGCAGGTACCTCTGAGATGTCGGCGCGGACGCTGCCGATCGCCCTGTTCTCGATCCCGCTGGGCCTTGCCGGGCTCGGCGGTGCCTGGCACGCGGCGGCGCAGTTCCTGGGGGCGTCGACCCAGGTTCACCCGTGGTCGTCGGCATCATCGACGCCGTCGTGGTCGGCGTACTGGCCGGCATCATCTGCGAAGCAGCAGGCGCCGACCCCGTCCTCCGCACCATCCTCGGCGCCCTGGCGTCCATCACAACCGCGGCCCTACTCGCCTACCTCGGCTACCGAAAGGTCCGCGAGGTCACCCGCGACTACCATCCACGCTTCCCCAGCTGACTCCCGACCGTCAGGGTTCGATCAGTCCGGCGCGAATGGCGTAGCGGGTCAGCTCGGTGCGGTCGCGCATCCCGAGTTTCTGCAGGATGTTGGCCCGGTGCCGCTCGACGGTCTTCGGGCTGATGGTGAGCGTTGCCGCGATCTCCTTGGACGACTGGCCTTCGGCGATCAACTTGACCACCTGGTCCTCGCGCTCGGTCAGCACCTGACCAGGCACTCGTTCGCCGCGCCGGACCCGCTCGAGGTAGTCACGGACCAGAGTGCTCACCACGCCCGGGTAGAGGAAGGACTCACCGCGTCCAGCGGCCCGGCAGGCGTCGACGAGATCGCGGTCCGCGACGGACTTGAGTACATAACCGCAAGCGCCGGCCTTGAGTGCGGCGAAGAAGTACTGCTCGTTGTCGTACATCGACAGCATCAGCATGCGCGGCGGTTCGCGCCGCCGGGACAGTTCCCGGGCGGCCTGCAGCCCGGTCATCCGGGGCATCGCGACATCGAGCACGGCCAGGTCGATGGCTGTGGTGCGGAACGCTTCCACGGCCTCGGCGCCGTCGCTCGCCTCGGCCACGACCTCCAGGTCCGGTTCGCTGTCCAGAATCAGTCGTACGCCGCGACGCACCAGCGTGTGGTCATCGGCCAGCAGGATCCGGATCATCGCGTCACCTCCAACGGGACCGTCAGGCGGACCGCCGTACCGCCCAGCTCCCCCGGTCCGACCGCCAACTGTGCGCCGATCAGGAACGCACGCTCCCGCATCCCGCGGATCCCAGTGCCTTCGCCGGCTCCGCGCAACCCCAGCCCGTCGTCGTCGACCGCGAGTACGAGCGCCGGACCGTGCCGTCGCAGCGCGAGCCTGACCGTCTGGGCCTGCGCGTGGCGGGCGGCGTTCGTCAGGGCCTCCTGAGCCACGCGGTAGATCACGAGCTCACGCTCCGAGCCCAGCTCGGGCAGGCCGGGCGAATTCACCCGCTCGACGCGCAGGCCGTGAGCGGAGAACTCGGTGGCGAGAGCAGCCAGGGCACTGTGCAAACCAAGATCCTCGAGTACGCCTGGCCGCAGCCGTCGCGCCACATCACGGACCTCGTCCAGCGTCGTACGAGCGGTCTCCTGGACCTCGGCCAACTCGCCTCGCACGTCGGCCGGCACCTTCGGCGAGAGCTGCTTGAGGCTCAGCAGTACGGCGGTCAGCCCTTGACCGATCTCGTCGTGCAACTCCCGTGCGATCCGATGGCGCTCGGCCTCCTGCGCGGCCAGAGCCTTCGCGTTGCTCGTCCGGCGCTCCGTCTCCAACCGCTCGATCATCGCGTTGAAGCCGCGCACCAGTTGGCCGACCGCTCCGCTCCTGGACTCCGGCAGTCGCCGGCCGGGACGCTGTAGGTCGACGGTCTCCATCAGCCGGACCAACCGGTCGAGTGGCGCGAGACTCGTCCGCAACAGCACCGCGTTCAGCGTGACGATGCCGATCAGGCCGAACAGCAGCACCACTGCTTCCGAGACCAGGACGGTCGCGGACACGGTGATCGGTGCGAGGGCCAGAGCGACGGTGCCTGCGATGAACATCAGACCGTTGATCAGGCAAACCCGCCAGTACAGAGGCATTCCCGTTCCTGATCTCACCACGTCAGCCTCTCCTAGGTGCTCGGACCCTGTCCACGCGGCGGTCCGGAAGTGGGTGGTGGCACTCATTACGCCGAACGCAGCCAACGCACAGACTGGAAGCGCGGCGGGACGCGTCGGCCGGCGTCCTGCCGCACCAGCCGCAGGAGGGTTGACGTGGACACAGCGTTCGCAGAGTGGACCCCGGCGCCGGCCGGGGCCGCTCCCTGGGCCGTCATCGCGATCCTCGTGACCGCGGCGATCATCGCGAGCTCGGCACGGGTCGTGCCGGCCCGGCACTGGGTCGTCGTTCTGCGGTCCGGGCGCGTGGTCCGGGTCGCCGCGTCCGGTCTGGTCGTCCATGTCCCCGGAGTGGAGCAGCAGGTCCTGCTCACTCGCACCGCGGTCCATGTGCCACTGGTCGTCCGCGGGCGGTCCGCCGACGGCACCGAGGTCCGGCTCGCCGCCGATGCCACCTTCCGCATCGTCGATCCGGCACTCGCCGGCCAGACCGCTCCCGCACCTCTGCAACTCGCGACCGACGAGGCCGAGCGAATCCTCGGCGCGCTGATCCGGCGGAGTGACCTCGGATCGCTTGCGGTGCTGCCGTCGTACGGCGATGTGCTCGAGCAGATTCCGGTCCCCGGCGTACGGACCATCGCGCTGCGCATCGAACGGATCGATGTCGAACTGACCGTCGGCCTGCTCCGGGCCGCTTCGGGTCAGACGAAGTAGCGCAGCCACACGTACACCCAAGCGAGTCCGATGCTGAGCGCGCTCACCACGATGCCGTACCGGGTGAACTGCCAGAACGAGATGTGATGGCCGCTGCGCGACGCGATGCCGAGGGCAACCACATTGGCGCTCGCGGCAACCGCCGTACCGTTGCCGCCGAAGTCCGCGCCGAGCGCGAACGCCCACCACAGCGACTGCCCGGTCCGGTGATCGGGCGCCTGCTCGACCACTCCTTCGACCACCGGAGTCATCGCGGCGACGTACGGGATGTTGTCGAAGAAGGCACCGAGTACGCCGGAGCCGAACAGCAACGCGGTCGCCGCCAGCAGGTACTCGTCGCCGATCGCGGCCACCGCCCAGTCTCCGATCGCGCCGATCACGCCGGTGTGGACGAGCCCCGAGACCATGACGAACAGCCCCATGAAGAAGACCAGTGTCGACCACTCGACCTCACGCAACACCTCCGGCACGTCGGCCCGCGACACCAGCACCATCGCGCCGGCGCCGATGAGCGCGACCAGCGACGGCTCGAGATGAAGCACCGAGTGCAGCGCAAACCCCGCGATCATCACGGCGAGCACAGCCAGGCACCGCACGAGCAGCGCCGGATCCCGGATCGCACGCCGCTCCTGCAACGCGAGCACCGCCGCGACCTGCTCCGGGTTGTACCGGAAGCTCTTGCGGAACAGGAATCGCGACAGGATGACGAACAGGACGAACACGATCACCACGATCGGGGTCATGTGCACCAGGAAGTCGTTGAACGACAGCCCCGCCCGACTCCCGATGATGATGTTCGGCGGATCACCGATCAGCGTCGCCGCACCACCGATGTTCGACGCGAGCACTTCGGCGATCAGGTACGGCTGCGGCGGGATCCGCAGCCGCTCACAGATCACGATGGTGACCGGGGCAACCAGCATGATCGTGGTGACGTTGTCCAGGAACGGTGAGGCCACCGCGGTGATGATCATCAGCATCACCATCAGGCGGTACGGCTCACCCCGCGACCGCTTCGCCGCCCAGATCCCCAGATAGTCGAAGACGCCGGTCTGCTTGATGATCCCGATCACGATCATCATCCCGAGCAGCAGGAAGATGACGTTCCAGTCGATGCCCTCGTGCTCGGAGAAGAACACCTCCGTACCCGGCGCGAGGCCGAGCAGAAGCATGCCCGCGGCACCGATCAGGACGACCTTGACCTTGTTCGCTTTCTCTGTCGCGATGTAGAAGAACGCCAGCCCGAAGATGCCCAATGCAACGAACGGCCTCACACATCACCCCGGCGACTGGTCACCGAACCCGGCCACCGCCAGACTCGTCAGCAACCGATCCAGCGTGATCACACCGGTCAGGACACCGTCGGCTCCGATCACCGCGACCAACGGACTCCGCATCCGCGCCATCAACGCGGCGATCTCCAGCAACGTCGCGTCCGCCGTCACCGTGGCCGGGCGGGCCGGAGGGTTCGGCAGGCAGTCCCCCACGGTCAACGCGCCCAGCTCGCGCCAGAAGCCGTCCGCCGACGACTCGTCCACGGTCCGCGCCAGCATCGGATCCTCTTGGAAGGCTGCCGGAATACACAGCTTCAGCACCTGCGAACCCGGCAACACCGCCGACGGCCGCCCACGCTGATCCACCACGACCAGCCCCGGCATCCGCCCGACCGCCATCAACCGGACGGCCTTCACCACCGGATCGTCCATCGTGACCGTCGGCAGACCGACAGCGATGTCGCCGGCCCGCATCGCTACATCCTGCCCAATCTCACCCAACGCCCCGACACTGTTCACCCTGACCTCCCTGACCGCCACCACCCGGCAGCCGCCTCGAGACCAGTCTTCGCACCACCCCGACCCCAAACCATGGGGTCCAGACCCCAACTCCGACCCTTGAGCTCAAGGCCGACCCTCCGTCACAGCTGGTTGCGGTCGACTTGCGGTCGCCGGCGAGAAGTGTCGGGGGTGGCTGTTACGTTGCCCGGGTCCGAAGATGAAGGAGGGAACAGCCGTGGTGGATGTGGCATTGAGGGAACTCGAGGACGGCGATCTCGATGGGCTGTTCGAGCAGATGCGGGATCCGGAGTCGGTGCGGATGGCTGCTTTCGTCTTCAGGGATCCCAACGACCGCGAGGCGTTCGATGCTCATATGGAGCGGATCAGGTCCGCGCCCGACATCACCAACCGCGCGATCACCCGCGACGGCCGTCTCGTCGGCAGCATCGCGAGCTTCGTCATCGAAGGCGAAACCGAGATCACCTATTGGATCGATCGCTCGGCCTGGGGACAGGGAGTCGCCAGCCAAGCCCTGAAGCTCTTCCTTCAAACCGTGCAGATCCGACCTCTGTACGCGCGCGCCGCCTCCGACAACACCGGATCCCTCAAGGTCCTGCAGAAGGCCGGATTCCACATCACCGGCACCGAGGTCTCCTACGCGAACGCCCGAAACGCCGAAATCGAAGAAACCCTCCTCCGCCTCGACTAGTACTCCAGCAGTAGTTCGTGATCAGGAGAGTTGGGCCGCCTGACGCTGGTGGTGGCAGTCGCGTGCTCGCGCTTGGTGGCGGCGTCGCCACCTGGGGCGGCGGTGACAGCGAGGAAGGCGTGGGCGAGCATCGCGAGGACGGTCCAGCGGTGCCACGAGGTCCAGCGGCGAACTTGATGCGCGTCCAGGCCGGTCAATCCCTTACCTGCTTGGAAAAACTCCTCGATCGTCCACCTGCGCCCGGCCACGGCGACGAGGGTTGCCAGCGGCACTGGGGTGGGTGTGGAGCAGCGGTAGAAGGCGAGCTCACCGGTGCTGATCGAGCGGCGGACCAGCAACGCGTGATCGCCGGGAATCTCGGGGTCGGTGATGTCGATCAGTGTCCAGTCGTACCAGCGGTGGCCTTTCGCGGTTCGATCCGGGCGAACCGGCCCGCGATCCGCACCGCGAGTTCGTCGAAGCCGTCCCCGCCACACCGCCAGATCACGAACTACTGAGTTTTCGTTTACGCTCTTGTCCCTTGGCGGTGCCTGGGCCTCACGAGGCGACGATTGACACCGAGCTATGGACGGGTCCGGCTTGCTCAGTAGATGACTTGTTCCCGCCCGTTGTAGTACACGAGCTGGACCTCGACTGTCGACAGCGATTCGTCGGGCCGTGATTGGATGCACAGTTCGTAGGGGTTGAGCCAGCCGACCCGTCGGCATGGGAACTGGGCCGTCGACGAGTCGTACCACCTGGCCGGCCAGCCCCTGGTCCGCTCCAGATGCTCGCCCATCCTGCGCGCCAACTCTCGCACGTTCGCCCCGTCAGTGGCCGCGACCGTGAATCGGCGCATGCAGGAGCGGGGACCGAGCTCTCCGGGCCTGGGCCTGGCGCAGCCCGCCTCCTCGCCGACCACAGCCATCGTCAGCGGTAGCGGTAGGACGGCATCGCGCGGCGGCAACTGCTGGTCGCCGACGACCGGTACTGCGACCGTAGCAACCACGCCGACCATCCACACAAGCACGCCGACCGCCCAACGCGTGCTCAACAGTTCGCGCGACCTTCGCGGCCACGACTCGACCACGGTCGCGGACGCGACTATGGCGCCCGCCCCCAACATGTACCAGCGCAGTCCGTCATCCACGTTGGGCGGCGTGCCGTAGCTGCCAAGTACGACGGTCCACAGCGACCACCCCGCAACGCATCCGGCGAGCACCAAAGCGACGCGCGCGGCATACGGCCTGGACCGGGCGAGCAGAGCCCACGCGAGCGGGAACACCAGGATCACAGGCACGATCACGGCAACCTCGGCCGCCTCCAAAAGCTCATCCCCGCGACCTCCCGGCTGAATCACCGGCCACACCGGCACCGTCGCAGCGAGCGCACAGCCCACCCACAACATCCGCGGCCACCCACGCCACGGTCCGGGCGGCCGAGCCACGGCCGCGCGGTAACGACTGTCCCACCGACTAATCCACCCGCCTGACATTGGCGAGCCTTGATCCGCGGACACTCCCTGATCGCCGCGCCTCGCGCACTCGGCTCCGACGGCCATGAGAAGCACCGCCGCGGCGAGGAACAGGAATACGCTCAGAAGACAGTCCATGGCTCCTGTGACGCCAGCGACTGCGAGAACGTTGCAAAGACCCCGGGTTGATGCCGGCGCGCGGGCTGGACGGGCCTGAGCCGCGCCGCTCGCCGTGGCCTCCGCACCAACACTGAGGAGGCGACCCGCTACAACCCTCACCGAGTACTCCAGCCCCTCCATCGAGATCTGGCCGCGCCCCGGCCCCCACGCCGTGGGGACATCATGGTTGTGTGGCCAACAAAGAGGAATCGAGACAGCCTTCGCCGACGAGATGTTGGTGTTGCGGCGGGGAGTACGACGAGCGTGAGCTTGTGCATTTGGGCGCTCATCCAGAGGTCGGAATCTGCCTGCCGTGCGCCGTCGACGTGAAGCAGCGCGCCCGTGAACGCGAGGACGAACTCAGACCCACGGCGACCACGAACCTACGAACCGGCGTACGACGCACGCGCGAATGGGTGATCGCCCACGACTGGCATAACCGCCGAGTAATCGGCCCGCTACTACGCCGACTCAACCGCCATCTCCCCTGAGCCAAGCAGCTGGCCGAAGAGCCATACGGCCAGGCTCTCGGCATCGCTCTGGTTGATGATCTGGCCTGGCACGTCGGGATGCGCGGCAACCCATGCCCGTGCGGATGAGCTGTCGGTGAAGAAGTTCAGGTAGTCACAGCAGCAGTCCGCCGACGGCCCACCACCGGCGTCGGCGCCGATGAACACCAGGGCTCCGGCCGGTTCCCACGATGTGACACCGGCCCGGGTGACCACCCTGATCGGCCGGCCATTGGTGACATCGACAGACTCGATCACGGTGTCCTGGCCGAGCATCGGCGCGATCCCGAGGGCGTCGATCGCACACATCGCGTAAGCCTCGACCTGCTCGCCGATCCGCACCCGGTGCCTCGTCGGGACTGCGGAGAACGGGTACGCGACCGCGATCTCGCCGTACGACGTCAACCTGATCGCATCCACGTCGTGCAGGGACTGCAGTACTTCAGCCTGAAGGTCATCCGGCGCCCGGCCTGTGGCGGCGAACGAACGCAGAATCAGCTGATGCGCCGCCCGCTCATCCTCATCAAACGGCAGGGCGCGCGTCCGCCACGCACTCAGAACCTCGCCCGGTGGCGGGTCTCCGCCGAGCGCGGCGCGCAATTGCTCGACGGACGGCGCCGGCACGATCCGGCCTTCGTCATCTCGATACAGGCGACACGACAGACCGCACTCACACTCCCCCGGCTCACCAAAGGGATCGACGCCGTCGATCAGCAAGGTCGGAGAACCGGCCATCCCGAATCGCGCCGCGTCCGCGTCGCTCTCGATCACCCGCGTCGCCACCGGCAGATCGGTCACTAGTGCGAGCCGTTCCAGCAGCGGCGACAGATTCGGACAGTCGGGCAGGTGCAACACCTCGAGCCTCATCGGATCGCCTCCAGCAACGTGCACCGGCGATCCGTCCGCGGCAGATCACACGTCGCCACAAGCTCGGACAAGGAGTCGTACATCCGCTGCAGATCCGCGATCCGCGCCGCCAGATCGCCGCGCCGATGCTCGGCCAACGTGCGCGCCGCATCACAACTCTCCGGACCACCACCCTCGAGCTGCAGCAACTCCTCCACCTCGCCCAGCGTGAACCCCAACTCCTGCGCCCGCTTCACGAACCGCAGCACCCCCACCGCCGACACCGGATAATCCCGATAACCACCTGGCGACCGCGGCGGCTCCTCCAGCAGCCCACGCCGCTCGTAGTACCGCAACGTCTCGGTGTTCACCCCAGCCCGACCAGCCAACTCACTCGTCCGCATACCCCCATCGTGAACCCCGGACCTAACTACAGAGTCAACCCGCCATCCCTGAAGTCTCGCCGCTCCCGACGATGTCGTACGCCACTACGACGCACCCGGCGGCCACGGCGGCCACGGACTCGCGGTCGAGTCGCGGATCGTCGTACCCTCACGCGGGTGACCGGAGCGGAGATCCCCAGCGCATTTCACGACCTGCTGTCCTCGACAGCAGTCGCCTTCGTGGGCACGATCGGCAAACGCGGCGAACCCCAGGTAACGCCACTGTGGTTCCACTGGGACGGCGAACGCGTCCGCATCAGCCTGGTAGAAGGCCGCCAAAAGCTCCGCAACCTCCGCCGCGACCCCGGATCTCCCTCACGATCGTCGACCCAGCCCAGCCAACCCACTACCTCGAACTCCGAGGCCGAATCGACGACCTAGCCGTCGATCCAGAACTCACGCTGGAGAAGACAATCGCCCGCAAATACACCGGCGCGTGGTCAGACGTAGAACCCCCAAACACCCCCCGCTACGCAACCTCGATCATCGTCGAACGCACCACAAACCAACTCGGCCACCCGTAGACCAGGCGAGCGGGCAAGGAGTCCTGGCTCGGTCAGTACGGCGATCTGTCGGCGGCTGATCTTCTCGATCACCACGCGAGGTTCTCCCGGGCAGTTCAGAGCTTCTGCCCGGGAGAACCGGCGGGGCGGCCGGATCCGCCACTCTGGCCGCCGTTTACCCGCGGTCCCGCCTGGTGACCGGGGCCGAGGGCAATCTTTGGCGTGGCCCGCCGGGTACGAACGGGCCACACCGCAAAGCCTACTGATTCACTACACATTCAGTGCAGCGTCTCACGGAGTGGACCGGCGCCCCTCAACTTCCGCGGACGGTGGCCAGTTGCAGCTCGGCAGCGATCAGCCGCTGATGCTCGACAGCCCGGGCTGCACCGACCAGGCGTACCCCACGAAGCCGGCAGCCTTGTTGTTCCACTCGCGGTAGAGGAAGTCGATCGCGTTCTTCAGCGCACCAGGGGTCGAATAGTTGTACTCCGGTGTGACGAAGACGAACCCGTCGCACTGGTCGATCGTCTCCGCGTCCCGGCGCTACACGAAGGAAGTCCTGCGCCGGGTCGGCGACACCTGGTCGCTCGCGACCACACCGGATGCTCACCCAGACGCTGCGATCCCTCGAACGAGACGGTCTGATCAGCCGCACCGCGTACGCCGAGGTCCCACCCCGCGTCGAATACGCACTCACCTCGCTGGGCCGGTCCCTCCTCCAACCGCTCACCGAACTCACCAAGTAGGCCGAAGACTCCCGCGAACACGTCGAGAACCACCGCACCACCTACGACGCCTGAACCTCGGTCGAGGGCGAGGACGAGCTTGCCGCGCGGGTCGTCGCGGTGGCGAGGCGGTCGAGGGCCAGCTTCGCGTCGGACAGCGGCAGTACGTCGGTAACGTCGATGCGCACATCGCCGGCCTCGACCAGGTCGAGAGCGGCGCGACCGACGCGGCTCACGACCTCAGGAGAACGCCGAAAGCAGCCAGCCGACCGAACGGCGCGAGCAACTCGATGCTCTCAGCCCGGACCGGTCCCCCGACCGGATCGAGCACGAGATTGACCCCACGACGACCCGTGAACTCCCGGACCCGCCCGGAGAATCCCTCACGAAGGAACACCGAGTCGTAGCCGGACTGCTCGGCGTACGAGATCTTCTCGAGCGACCCGACCGTACCGAGCACGCCGTCGGCGCCGAGCGCCCGCGCCAGCTGAGCGGCGACTGTGCCGACACCACCGGCAGCGGCATGAATCAGAACGGTGTCACCGGCAACAATCCGCCCGGTCCCGCGAGTAGCCCGTACGCCGTCGTCAGCAGGGTCGGTGCTCCCGCGGCGATCACCGCATCGAGGTCCCCGATGCCGAGCGTGCCCGAGGGCGTCAACAGCAGATCCTGAGGTCGGACGGGAACCTGCGAGAGCCCTCTGCTCGGTCACCATCGATCAGCATACGAACCTTGCCCTCCATGTGGCATGTCAAGCTTCGGCGGCGGCCTGCAGGTGCGTGAGTACACGGCGGTGCGCGCCCTGTGTGGCGACGACATCCCGGCGTTCGACGGCCTCCTCGAGGTCCGCAAGGCGCCTCCGGAACTCCGCGGGGGCGCCAACCTGGGTCAGGTTGCGGAAGCGCTCAAGTCCGTCGCGGAGCATCGCCACGTACTGCTCCTCGTCGACCAGCCGCGCGCCGTAGGCCGTCACGAACGTTCGGGCGTCCTGGGCAAGTTGTTGCCCAGCAGGGTCGTGGCCGAAGGCGTGCTCGAGGAGCTCCGCCTGCCAGGTTGCCGTCTGCCGGATGTCCGCCCGGTCGCCAAATGCGAGCTGTTTCAGGGTGAGCGCCATGTCGACGCGCTCCAGCAGCGCTCCGAGGCAGACGAGCGCGTCCGCGGCACGCTTGTCCATCGCGGTCCTGGCGTTCTCGACCGCCGCGGTGACGTCGAGAGGGTCGTCGCCGGCGCCCTCGACCAGCATTGCACCGATACCGTCCCATCGGTCGCGCAGCTCCTTGATCCAGCGGGTGCGAGATGGGAGCGTGCGCAGCGCCGCCAGTGCCGCCTCGGCCTCGGCCTCGGCACCCTCGACGTGCCACCCGTGCTGGAGCCGGGTGAAGACTGACCGATGGCGCTCTACCGCGTGCCCGAGCGCGTCCGACTGTGACCCGAGCCGGGTACCGAGGCTGAACCCGTTGACCGCCGCGGTACCCGCCATTTCGAAAATGTCGACGACGTCGATCTCGCCGACCCGGCCGTTCGGCGGCTTGAAGCTCACGCTCAGCCAGCGGTTCTCGCCGGGCTCGAGGCCCTTGAGCACGATCTGGCCCCGCGGCTCCGCCGCGAAACGAGCGATTCCGGTGGCTTCGATGCTCACCGTCTTCACTCGGCGTCGCGTCCTGTCGGGTATCTCGTACTCGAGGACCAGGTCGCGTCGCACTGTGGCCGCGTTGTGGACGACCCCGAAGAGCGTGGCTTCGCAGGACTCGATCCCGCGCGCGGGAGTGACCGACAGGCCCATGTTGCGCTGCGCTTTGTTGTTGTCGTCCAGGAGCTCAAGGTCCTGGCCCGGCCAGCCGGGCGCGCGGCCCCGCAGGCTCTCTCCCACGTACGGGTCGTTCGGCGCGGAGATCTCCACGGCCACGCAGAGGTGCGACGAGCCGACCGGGTTGAGGTGCCAGTGGAACGGGGTGGTCGTGATGGGTCCCACGTCGGCCGCGTTGAAGGTGACCGTAGAGTCCGGGTCCGGGAAGGAGACGTCGGGGTCGATCGAGCTGGCGTCGGCATAGTTGCTGCCGGTCCCGAGCTTGGAGACGAGGAAATGGGCGGTCACTATGGTCGCGCCAACTGCCGGTCCCGGAGCGCGACGCCGGATCCGCGCGAAGGCCCAGTTCTCGCCGACCACGCCAGCGCCGTTGCCCGCAGGCTCGTTGTCGGGCTGATCGTTGGGGAATGTGCCAGGCGACGTCCCGCGCCGGTTCCACACGTCAGGTGTTTGCCAGAACGCCGGATGGGTCGACGGCTCCACACCGTTGTCGCCGCTGGCCGGGCTGTCGGTCCAGTCGCGAACGTAGAAGTCCTCGTGCGGCTCGGTGTCGTTGTAGTGGAGGTAGAAGGGGTCGATGGAGTTTCCGATCACGGTGATGCCGTCGGTGTCGAGCAGCCGCTGATTTGCCCAGTCAGCGTTCCGCAGGTAAGTGATGTTTCCTGGGAAGTCCGCGGCGACCGGCTGGTTGTACCCGCAGAACGCACCGTGGAAGTCCTTGCCGACCGCGATCAGGTTCGCGTAGTCGCCGATCGTCGGCTGGAACGTCCCGCCGAGGTCGCGGAGGTTCGCGACGACCATGTCGGCGCGAATGGTGGCGAAATGGTCGTCGGAGAGCACCAGATGGGTCTCCCAGCGCGACCCGGCCGCAGGGGTCTCGAGCCGCTGGTACAGCAGGCCCACCGTGCCTCGCACGCTGACCGCGAGCCCGGGGTTGGTGACGTGGTCGATCGGTGGGAACAGATCGCCGGTCCAGTTCGCGCCGCCGTCGTCGGAGCGGCGAAGGTGCAGCCGGAACGGCGACGCCTGGGTCACCGCCCCGTCGCACCAGGCGACGTAGACGCGACGGGACTCGCGCGGGTCGACCGCGATAGCGATGCGTGAGCTGACTCGCACACTGCCGAGCAGCGTGCCGACCGGCGGCACCGTGACAGGGCCGGCCACGCGCCGTCCCGCCGCTGCGTCGCCTGGTTCGACGAGGCTTGTCCAGCCGCCCGAGCCCCAATTGTCATCACGCACCACCACGATGTCCGAACCGGCGGGCCGAACACCGATGAACAGCCCATAGACCACCCCCGAGCGATGGACGCCCCCGCGAACCGACGGCCGATCGCCGCCCGCCCGCGCCTCAACGTCCACCGGGGCGCCGAACCCCGCCGGCGGCGCCGCGGTGGCCGCATCGAGCGAGAACTGGACCTCGGCCGTGCCCGTGTTCATGGTCACGTAGACGCGGTCGCGCGTACCTCCGCCGGCACCGCCGACCCAGCCCGTCTCAACCCAGGGCTGGTCGGGACCAGCGCGGTTGACCAGCTCGGTCATGAGCCCCACGGGCGGGAACGTCGGCGCGCGCAGGATGCTCAGGTTCGAGTTGTCGCGACGCAGGATCGCGGCGTACAGCTCTCCGGTCGTCCCACCGAAGCGCACGGAGATGTCGCCGGTCACGTTGCCGCCGGGAACGCACACGTCGAGTGTCCAGGTCGCACCGCCGTCCGTGGAGACGAAGATCGGCGCGTTGCCCGACGACGCGGGGTCGACCGTGAAGGCCGTCACCGCGACCTGGCGAGGATCGACAGGGTTGACGGCGACGCTGCACTCGCTGTCCTGCCGGGTCTCGCCGCTGAGCGACGCCGGGATGACGTTCACCAAGAACAATGGCATGCCGTCGCGCTTCCTTCCTTACGCCTGGAGAACCTGCAGCAGGAGCTGGATCCGCGGTAGCAAGCCGGGTGCGTGGAAGTCCAGCTCGTCGGGTGCCTCGAAGCCGTTGGCGACGGCCGGAGGCCGCCCGGTCATGGCCTCGCGGTCCCTGCTGGCGAGGGAGTGCAGCAGCCAGATCCCTTCCTGCCCTTGCACGAACACCGGCATCTCGGACCACTTCTGCGTCCGCGGGAACGGAAACACGACCCGCGGACCCTCCGCGGGCTGGCCCTTGAGGACCCGCCACACGAGCAAGTCGGCGACGCGCCAGGATGGGGCCGCCTCGCCGATCGGTTGCGGCGCGGCCGCAGCCGACTCCGGCACGAAGGGCTCAACCGATTCCACGCGGCCGTAGACCACGGCGTCCGCGTGACGCAGCCGCGCCGACAGCTCGTCGTCCTGCTGGCGGAGCTTCTCCGCGAGGATCTCCTCGCGCATGCGCGCTGCCTGGCGGCCGGGGGCAACGCGCGCGAGCTCGGTTACTCCGACTTGGTCGCCGTAGACCAGGCTTGACGCCATGAGCAGCAGGCGCTGGCCGCGGCGCAGATCCGGCCCCGCGAGCCGCACCGTGACGTCCTGGCCCGTGAGGTCGCCAAGGGCGTGCGGCGCGACGACGACGTCGTCCACGCGGACGACCACTGTCGGCACCTCTTCGGTGTCCAGCACTTCCAGGTTGGAGCCACCCGGCCGCAGAACGGTGCCGAAGAACACAAAGGGCGCCGATCGCGCGGTCTCTACGATCTCCGGTGGCAGGGCTGCGTCCCTTGGCACGAACACCCCTCCTACCGTCCGTCGAGCGATCCCGATGCTCCCACGGCACCGTCAGTACAAGAATTCGGCGATCCCGGACATCTCCTTCACCGCCATGGCATCAGCCGCAAAGGCGTGATTCGTCGAAATCGAGTTTGCTCTTGTCTCAAAAGGTGGATCGGATCCATTCTGCACTGCGATCTGTCGTGGCGGGAGGGTTCACGTGGCCGGTATCTTCCGATCTTGTGACCACGAGATCTCACCGCATCTCGTCCTCATAAGTCATTGAAACAACAACTGTCGGTTGTCATTGAAAGGCGACCTGAGACGAGCCTGCGCCGACCGAAGGCGAGCCCGCCTGCTTCGTGAAACGCGCGATGACTGTGCGGCCGCCTCCTCAGTCCGTTGCTGCGGCTCGCGGGCGGTGCCACTCGTGGCGGGCGGCTGCTCCAAGGGTGATGGCAATCAGGCCCAGGACGGCAACGATGACCCACTCAACCGTGCCGCTGCCCCGGTCTGGGTCCCAGCCGGTGAGGAGTTCGATCCACTCCCGGCTGATCAACGTCACGAGCGCGAGCACGAGAGCTGCAGCGGAGAAGCCGGCCTGCAACCAGAAGCGGGTACGGACTGCGGGATGTGACTGCGTCATGACAAGCTCCTCTGCTTCGAAGACTGAATTGACGTCAAGCAACGGCCTTCGGCGGATCGGCGAGGCCGAGCGTGTTCAGCAGGATGGCGACCCCGCCTGCACGAATCCGAACTCCAGGAACGCGCGAACGCTCACGGGCGGTCGCCCCGCGGCGATCCGAAAGCCGTCGCCCGCACCGGGACAGCGCCGTGCTCGGGGTCGTTGGAATCGTCATTGCCTGCCCATCACGATCCCTCGACCTGCGTGGTCACCTCCCAAACGCCGCGGCTCCGGGTTCCGACACGCAGCAATTGCTCGCCTTGATGGACCAGCAGGTCCACCGCAAGACAGTTCGGAAGCCCAGTGCCGTAGACCGACCAACTTCCGCCTGCGTCAAGCGATTCGAACACTCCGACGTCACACGCCACCCACACGCGATCGTTGCTGCCGGGATCGGTGACGACCGCATTAACGGGTATGGCAGGCAGATTCGCGGTCACGTCCGTCCAGGTCGCGCCCTCGTCATCGGACCGGAAGACCGCGCCGGGGTTGGAATAGGTCACCCAGTACCGGTTCGCGTTCTCCGAATCGACAAAGACGTCGCTGATCCAGCCGTTCCTCGGCTGTGCGAGTGCTGCGGCATCACCCCATTTCCCGTTGTCGAAGCGGATGCGATAGACGTCTCCCTGGATCGTGCCGACAAGAACCGTCTCCGAGTCCGGGATCGCGAGCGCCGAGGCTATCGATCGCTGGCCGCCTCCCACATCTATCTCGGACCAGCTGCCGCCGGCGTTCCTCGAGAGATGAACGGTGTGCCCGGCCTTGACCACTAGCGGACCATTGACCTCCACCGGCGGATAGAACAGCTGGAGACGCGTATCGGCATCCCCGGGAGGAGTGACGTCCTGCCAGCTGTTCCGATCCCCGCGATGATCCGAGCGCTCCATGTACATGTGGTAGTACGAGTGGTAGCAGACATCAGGCTCCGACATGTCGGTGCCGCAATCCCCACCGTCTCCCAGGCCCACCTGCGTCCACAGGTTGGGAGACTCCCGACGGATCGTGCCGTTGTCCTGCAACCCTGCCAGCATCCAGGTCGACTCGTCCGGCCGCTGTGCGAGGTATTCCACCTCGCTGATCGCGAGACCCGCGTTCAGCGACTGCCAGGACGTGCCGCGATCCGGACTACGGAAGATGCCTCCGTCGCTGCCGGCATAGAGCATGTTCGGATCCGAGGGGTCGAAGGCCATCGTGTGCTGATCCGGGTGGATTGAATCACCGTGGCCGATCCGGGTCGAGATGTCCGACCACGTCCAGTCGTCGTTGGTTCGTATCCCTCTCACGAGCTCTTTGGCCCCCAGGTAGATCGTGTCGTCTCCATCGCCCGGGATCGCGACGTACCAGTCGTAGAAGGCTTGATCCACGTCGAGGACGTCGTCGACGAGCTGCCCTAGGCGGAACGATGGCAGATCGATGCGGACCCATGGGGCGTTCCGGCCCGGCCGATGCCAGAGCCGAGCCTTGCCCGCGGTCGCGGCGAAGACGAACGCCTGTCCCGGATCCGACGGAACATGGGCAACGGCCATCCGTTCTGAACGGGGATCGAGGGCGGGCAAGCCCGGCAGATTGACCTTGGTGAACGCGCCGCCGTTCTGCGCGGAGAACAACCCGTCGGGCGCGGCGAGCAGCATCTCCTCCACACCCGCGTGATGCTTGGCCAGCGAAATGTCCCAGGTCATGCCTCGGTGCAGCAATGTCCAGCTCGCGCCACCGTCGAGCGACTCGGCCGCGCCGCCGGTCGTCGCGACGAGCAACCGACCGCCTCCCGCCGGATCCACGACGATCCGGTAGAAGCCGACCTCGGCGAACACCTGCTCGGCGACCTGTGTCCAGGTCGTTCCTCCGTCGTGCGACACCAGAATGCCCTGGCCGAGATGGAAATACTCTGAGTTCGCCTCGCCGGTTCCCGCGTAGACCGTGGACGTGTCAGACAGGTCGAAGGCCAGCGCGCCGATCGACAGCGTCGGTTGGTCATCGGTGCGTGGCGTCCAGTTCGCGCCGCCGTCGCGCGACTCCCAGATACCTCCGGCGGCGCTTCCGATCAGTAGACGACGGGGGTCGTTCGGATTGATGGCGATCGCCGATATCCGGCCGCTCACCGTCACGGAACTTCCGGGACCTGTGCCGTACGTCTGCCCATCTGGGATCCCCGCAGGTCCCAGGGGACGCCACCTCAACTCCGGCGACGGAGGTACGGCTTCGAGAAGCGCCGCCCGCTCGCGCGCCGCGTGACCGTAGGACTGCGATGACGACGACCGCTCCGCACCCTCAGCGATCGACAGTGGTCTCGCCTCACGGCTCAGGCCTCGAGCGTCGAGAAATGCCGCCTCTCTGAGGAAGATCTTCCGACGCACACCTTGCTCACCATTCGATTCGTCCCTGGCTGCCGGCCCGGGCCCGCGTTCCTTGAGCTCTATCGGACCTTTCATGTGTGCCGCCCCCCTGCAAATGTCTACTCGTGCTCGTCCGGCCGGCTCTCCGCCGGTGGCGACGACTCGTCGGCGTCGTCAGGCTCAGTCTCGGAATCCCGCTCATCGGCCGCTGATTCATCGTCGAGCGGAAGCTCACGAGGACCCGTCAGTCCGCGCGACTCCTCGAACTGACGACGTCGGCGTTCCTCCCGCCCACCCGGAGGACCCACCCCGTGACGTCTACCCACCCTGTCATCTCCTTCGAGTGCGCTTTGTGGAATGCATAGTGTCCAAGCGCACGCGTGCGGTGCAGCCGACCAAAGCAGCCAATGCCGACAACCGTCCCGTGCCACTCAACGGGGCCGGGCCGTCGCAGTCCCCTCCCCGCAGGTGCCGCGTAGAATTCAGCGTGGCACCGGCCGTGATAACACGCAAGAGGGACCGATCCGACCAGTAAGTGCTATGTCCATTCAAGACTGACCATTCGATGTCCCAAACCGACGGTTCATGTGTTTGAGTGATATCCGGTAGAGCAATTCGATTAGATCAGGTCGCTGACAACTGCAACGAGTTCGCTCCTCTCGACATAACCGCAAGCGTGAAACCGACCGCCTTCCTCGCACGAAGTCCTTCCACCTCGCGACCGGCGCACTGACCGACTGTTCGACACGCTCAGGCCCGAAATCGTCAACCGTGCCATCCGCGCCTTCTGCGGCGACCTCCTGAAGACTTGGAGGATGACGACCTTCTTTCAGGGACGGCCCGGACGTCGGCTGCCCGAGCTGACCGGCGAGGTTCTTCGGGGTACGCCGCGCAGAATCACCGAGTACGAGGAGGAGATCCTGCACCGCCCGTGCCAGCGTGTCACCGAGTTCGGTGCCGAGCGTTGGGCCGGGCTGATCGACGACATGTTCACGACGATGTGGATCGCCGAAGGATGTGGACTGGCCGCCAACCAGGTCGATGTCGACGCACGGCTGTTCGTCTATGACCTGATCGACGGGAACGGCGACCGTCACCTCGGTCACGTGTTCAACCCGCGGATCGAGGCAATGTCCGGCCTCTTCGGTGAGCAGGATGGTGATGAGGGCTGTCTGTCGGTGCCGGGGGCACGTGAGTTGCTCACGCGGCCCGCGAGGGTGACCTTGCACGGATTCGACATGGAAGGACGGCCGTTCAGCATCGACGCGGGCGGGTACTTAGCGCGGTGCCTGGTGCACGAGACGCAGCACCTCGACGGCCTGCTGTACGTCGACCGCCTCAGCCCGGCGTCTCGGGATCACGCGCTGGCTCACGCCGCGGCACGCCGTACCGACGTCATGGCCCGGCGTGCGGCGCGACAGCGTCAGCTTGGTAAGTAGGAACTACTGGCGGGCCATGTGGGCTTGGAGTTCGGATTCGGGGTCCTCGATGAGGTCGCCGCTGACGTCCACTGTCACCTTGTGGAGGGTGCCGGTGAACTTGAAGGGGCTTTGGTACTCCGGTGTGACCGGGGAGCCCACGTTGTAGCCGACGGAGAGCGCGCCGGGGTTCAGTACGAACGGCGTCGTCACCGGCGCGTCCGCGGTGCCGACGAGCTTCCCGTCGATGTACAGCTGCAGGTGCCCGGGCGCACCTCGTCCGTTCGGGAGATCGGGCTTGCCGGTCGGTTCGAACTCGAAGCGCAACTCGTGCTCACCGGCCGGCACCGGATCGGTCGAGGAGACGCGGAAGCTGTCCCGACTCACCCAGTTGTGGACGTAGTGCAGCATCCTGTCCTTGATGTACAAGGAATACCCGCCGGCCGCGCTGCCCTGACTGAGCAGAACTCCCTCGGCACCGCTCTCCGGGATCTCGACGTACGCCGTGATGCTGTGCGGCCGGTTGAGGACGCGAGGGCCTGCGAAGAACGGGACCGGCTGGGTGCCCGGCCTCAGCGTGTACTGATCGCGCGGCGGTGCGATCAGCGGCTTCTCGGAAATCAACCGCGCCAGTCCGCTTCCGTCGATGGGCAACACGCCGTACTTCCCGGCCTCGGCGTACCAGGTGGAGATCAACGCGATGAGCCGATCCCTGTTGTCAGCCGCGAGGTTGTGGGTCTCGGCGGGATCCTCGGCCACGTGGTACAGCTCCCAGCCGCTGAAGTCGAGCTCGGACAGTTTCGCCGAGCTGATCGGCTCGCCGAAGCCGACACCGGCTTCAGCGAACGACGGACCCGGCCATGGGCAGACTGCCCGCCAGCCGTCGTGGTCGAGGGCCCGGTGGCCGAGCATCTCGAAGTACTGCGTGTGATGCTTGCTGGCGGCCGCCGGATCGTCCAGCGTAGCGGCGAAGCTCACGCCGTGGAGGGGTGACTGCGTGACCCCGCGGATCGTCGCGGGCGCGTCGGTACCGAGCAGGTCCAGGACGGTCGGGACCATGTCGATCAGGTGCGCGTACTGATCGCGGACCTCGCCTCTCGCCTTGACGCCGGCCGGCCAGGCGAGGATGAACGGGTCGCAGGCTCCGCCCCGGTACGTCTCCCGCTTCCAGCGCCGGAACGGCGTGTTGCCCGCCCAGGTCCAGCCCCACGGATAGTGGTTGAAGTGCTTGGGGCCGCCGATCTCGTCGATGACTCGGAGGCTGTCCTCGAGCGACTCCTGGGCGTTGTTGAAGAACTGCGCCTCGTTCGTGGTCCCGGTCGCACCGCCCTCGGCGCTCGCCCCGTTGTCCGAGATCACCATCACGATCGTGTTGTCCAGCTCGCCTTGCTCACGCAGGAAGTCGAGCAGCCGGCCGAGATGATGGTCGGTGTGGCTGAGGAACCCCGCGAACACTTCCATCATGCGGCTGAACAGCCTGCGCGCTTCCGGCGACAGTGACTCCCACTCCGGTACGTCGGGATCGTGCCGGGACAACTGTGCGTCCGCCGGCATGATGCCCAGAGCCTTCTGTTCTTCGAACACCTTCTCCCGGTAGGCGTCCCAGCCGTCGTCGAAGACTCCGGCGTACTTGTCGGCCCACTCCTTCGGCACATGGTGTGGCGCGTGCGTGGCCCCGAAGCACAGATGCAGATAGAACGGCTTGGCCGGGTCGATCTGCTTGGAGTCCGCGATGAATTCGATGGACTTGTCGATCAGGTCCTCGGTCAGGTGATAACCCTGCTCCGGCGTGCGAGGCGGCTCGACCGCGTGGTTGTCGTACACGAGGTCCGGATACCACTGACTCGTGTCGCCGCCGAGGAAGCCGTAGAAGCGCTCGAAACCACGTCCCAGCGGCCAGCGGGTGAACGGGCCGGTCGCGGTCTCCTGGTTCGAAGGGGTCAGGTGCCACTTGCCGACCATGAACGTGCTGTAGCCCTGCTCCACCAGCATTTCGGACAGCAGCCCGTTCTCGAACGGGATGACACCGTTGTATCCGGGGAACCCCGTCGCCAGCTCGGTGATCGCCGCCATGCCGTTGCTGTGATGATTCCGCCCGGTGACGATGCAGGACCGGCTTGGTGAGCACAGCGCGGTGGTGTGCATGTTGGTGAACCGCAGCCCGGCCGCGGCCAAGCTGTCGAAGTTCGGTGTCGCGATCGGACTGCCGTAGCAGCTCAGCTGACCGAACCCGGTGTCGTCCAGCACCACGAACAACACATTCGGCGTGCCTTTGGCGGCCCGGATCGGAGCCGGCCAAGCCGGACTGGACTCGTCGGTCGTTCGCCCCACGACACCGGTGAACGGCCGTCCCGATGGATACTCCTCGATCGCCACCACGGTCTCCCCTCGATGCGCGACAACAGAGCGCTCCCCCGCGCCGGACGTGCTCAACGAACGCTCGTCGTCCCGGCGCGCCAAATCATCCCCCGCGGCGGATGAGCCGCCCCCAGCCCACTAGTTGCTAGCCGCCTCACCTCAGCGAGGCGCGCCCTCGGGACCGTGCAGTTCCCGGGTCCACAGCCAGTCGACGATGCGGTCGACGCCCCGGGCGAGATGGCGGCGGTAGGTGGTGAAGGGCAGGCCGAGCACCTCCGCGGCGCGTTCCTGGGTGGCGGCAGGTCGGAGGAACGTACGGTCGACAGCCCGGAAGGGCCTGTCGTCACGGGGGTCGGCCCGGAGGGACTCGGCCGCCTCCAGGACGAGAGTACGAAGCGTTTCGGCCGTTGGGTCACCGTGGTCGCGGATCAGCCTCGACCGCAGGAGCGGATTGCCGGCGAGCCGGTCGGGCCGGTGCAGCGAGCGCAGCGCGGCACGTACGGCCTGGGCGAATTCGGGCTGGGACAGCACCAGCTCCGGGTCGGCTCCGGTCGGCGGTCCGGCGGGGGCGCCGATCTCCCGATCGGACATCAGCTCCAGCCAGTCCAAAGGCCCCAACCGCCGGAAGTCGTGGGCGAACACAGCGTAGTGATGCTCGCCCACGTCGTACTCCGCCTCGTGGGCTCGGTGATAGTCGATGTAGGCGAAGAACGGCTCCCAGTAGGCCGCGTCCTCGAAGCACGCGATGAAGTCCCATGACAGTCCCGGACAGGTGAGCACGTGCTGGATGTGTCGCGCGGTGATCACGTTGTTCGACGGCGACGGCTTCTGGTAGGCCTCGCGATCCATGAAGAACCTGGCCGCGTAGACCGTCTCGCCCGGCCGCGGCGGGCCGTGTCGCTGGGCGTACTCCCAGATCGCCGCGGCAGCGGGATCGGCGGCGAGGTCGGACTCGCCGGCCTGCTCCAAGCTGATCTCCCCGGCGAAGCCGATCGGCTCGCCGGGTCCGGCCCGCATGGCAACGAACTTCGCGGCCGGACGCTCCAGCCAGTGCGCCACGAGCTCGGCCTGCTCATTCCCCTGGTGCCGCGTGGTCATCGCCAGGATCGGAGCGCGGTCCTCGTCGCGGAGCTCGTCCGGGAACGCCTGGCCGAACGACTCCCAGTCCCAGAAGCTCCGCATCGCCGGGTTGTTGCGGTGCAGGAAGATGATGTCCGCGGTCCAGCGGTGTTGTTCCAGTCCCGTGGTACGGCGTGCCTGCTCCACCAGGTGCCGACGGACCCGCCGGTGCAGATCGGCGTACGACGCCCGGTCGCGCCAGCGCAGGTCCGCGTCGAGGACATCGCGCGCCACGTCGTGCGGGAACACGCCGTACTGGTCCTCCTCGATGAACGACAGCCCACGCAGCCAGCCGAACAGCTCATGCGCGTCGTCGCCGCCGAGTGCGGTGCGCAGCAGGTCTTCCGTAGTGAAGCGGGCGTGCGCGCAGGCCTCCAACGCCTCCCGGTGCCGCGGGCTGGGGACCCACTCGACGAAGTGTTCGAGCAGCACCCGAACCACGTCCGGCGTTTCCTGCAGGGACAGGCCCGGCGCGAGGGCACCTCGGTGCTGGTCAACGACATCGACCAGCAGGGACAGTGCGAGCGGATGGCCGTGCGTCATCTCGAGCACCCGTCGATGCAGGTCCTCGGGCACCCCCGCGGCGTGCAGGTAGGCGCCCGCGTCGGCGGGTTGGAGGTTGCGCAGGGCAACCACTCGCAACAGCTCGCCCCAGCCGGGATCGCTCGCCCACTGCGGCGACGGCGGTGTCCGCCCGGCCGCCACGACCAGCGCGTTCGCGGGAAGCGCCGGCAGGAACTCCTCACGCAGCCAGTTGTCCAGCGGCATCAACTGCTCGTAGGTGTCGATGAAGAGAATCGGGCGAGAGTGTGCGGCGAGGCTCTCCAGTGGTGCTGCCCGGTCCGGTACGCCGAGAGCCGCGCCGAGGGCGGCGTGGAACGCAGGCGGCGACGGCTCGATCGTCCGCGCGTCCAGCCGCACCGCCGTGGCATTCGCCTCTTCGGCGGCCTCGGCGAGAGCGCCGAGCAAGGTGGTCTTCCCGATCCCGCCCGGCCCGTGCACGAAGAGCACAGTGAAGCCGGGCTCGCCCGACTCCAACGCCGTCCGGAACAACTCGAGTTCACCGGTCCGCCCCACGAATCGCCGGCGCCGCGCCTGCCGCAGCCGATCCGCGACCGTGGTCGCACCGAGTTGCGCCGTCGATGCCGGCTTGTCACGGCTCGTCATGCGCCACCCCCTCAGTCCAACTTGCCCCGCGCCCGGTTGGCGGTCAAGACGGATGGACGTCTCGTACGGCGTTCGGACAGTGAATGGACCGGGAATGGACAGTGATTGGTCTGGAAGGTGAACAGGTCCGTGCCGCACGCTGCCGGGACTGATACGGCTCCGGAGGTGCGACATGGCGGAAATCCTCGTGCTGGGCGCCGGCCTGAACGGCCTGGCGACCGCGATGCTCCTGGCCCGCGACGGCCACAGCGTGACGATCCTGGAACGCGACGACGCGGGTCCCGGAGACGATGCCGAGAACGTCTGGCACCACTGGCAACGGCCGGGAGTCAACCAGTTCCGCCAGTTGCACTTCATGCTGCCCCGCTGGCGGACACTGATGCAGCACGAACTTCCGGACGTGCTCGAGCAGGTGATCGCGTTCGGCGGCACCCGCCTGAACGTGTTCGATGAGCTGCCTGCAGCGATCACCGGTGGCCGGCGCGACGGCGACGAGCGCTTCGACACAGTGACGGCCCGGCGTCCGGTCCTCGAGGCGGCAGCCGCTGCTGTCGCACAGCGAACCCACGGTGTCTCGATCCGCCGGGGCGTCACGGTCACCAGATTGCGCACCGATCGCGGCGCGGTCGCAGCCGCGCCACACGTGACCGGTGTCGTGATCGACGGCGGCGCCGTACTCCGTGCCGATCTCGTCGTCGACGCGACCGGGCGACGGTCGCAGGTCGGCACCATGATCGAGTCCGCCGGCGGCCGCCGCCCTCACGAGGAGCGCGAGGACTCGGGATTCGTGTACTACGCCCGCCACTTCCGTTCGGGCGACGGAGCCCGCCCCGCGGCCCTGGGTACGCTGCTCCAGCATTTCGACAGCCTGTCGGTCCTGACCCTTCCCTGTGACAACGACACCTGGGGCGTCGGATTCATCACGTCCGCGCGGGACAAGGAGGTACGCGGGCTGCGTGAACCGTCCGCCTGGCAGGCGGCGCTCAAGCTCTACCCGACTGTCGCGCACTGGGGCGACGCCGAGCCGATCACCGACGTACAGGTGATCGCCGGTATCGAGGACCGGTACCGCCGGTACGTCGTCGACGGCGAGCCGGTGGTCACCGGACTCGTCGCGGTCGGCGACGCGTGGGCGTGCACCAACCCCTCGCTCGGACGCGGCGCGTCGATCGGGATGCTGCACGCCTGCGCACTCCGCGACCTGCTCCGCGACGTCGGCCCGGACCAGCCGGAGAAGCTGGTACGGCGGTTCGACGAGATCACCGAGAGCACGGTCGCCCCGCTGTACCGGATGACGCTGGCGTTCGACCGGCACCGGCTGAACGAGATCGCCGCCGACGTCACCGGCGAGACCTACCGCACGTCGGACGCAAGCTGGGCGATGAGCAAAGCGTTGTACGCCGCCGCCCACCACGATCCCGACGTCCTGCGCGCCTACGTGTCCGTCGTGTCCATGCTGTGCACTCCTCCTGAGGCCCTGGCAGCACCCGGCCTGGTCAGCAGGGTCCTCACCCTCGGCACCAACGCGCCCCAATACCCAGCACCTTGCGCCAACCGCGCCGAGCTCCTGTCCGCCATCGCCTGAAAGGACCTCGCCATGCGCCTGGACATCAACGGAACCGTCCTCGAGGTCGCGGACAACGGGAACGGCCGACCGGTCCTCCTACTCCACGGCTGGCCGGACACCCACGAGGTCTGGCGTCACCAGCTCACCGCGCTCGGCGAGGCCGGCTACCGAACCATCGCGCCCGACCTTCGCGGATTCGGTCACTCGGACAAGCCGGGCACCGTCGAGAGCTACGGAATCATCCAGCTGGTCAGCGACCTCATCGGCCTCCTCGACGTCCTCGGGGCACCGCAGGCCGATGTCGTGGGTCACGACTGGGGCGGTGCGATCGGCGCGGTTCTCGCTGCGTTGGCACCGGAACGCGTCACCAGCCTGACCTGCCTGTCGGTCGGCCACCCGGCGGCCTTCGCGGCGGCGGGCTGGGAACAACGCGAGAAATCGTGGTACATGCTGCTGTTCCAGTTCCCCGGCGTCGCTGAACGCTGGCTTGCCGCCGACGATTTCGCCAACCTGCGCAACTGGAGCCGGCACCCGGACATCGACTCCGTCATCGCACACCTCCGCGACCCCGCGGCCCTCACCGCAAGCCTCGCGGTGTACCGGGCGATCCTGCCGCCGGAATCGCTGATCCGGCCGCCGACCGAACTCCCGCCCATTCAGGCACCGACCATGGGAATCTGGAGCACCGAAGACCTCGCCATCACCGAACAGGCACTGACCGGTACTGCGGCCTTCGTCGACGCCCCGTGGCGGTACGAGCGCATCGACGGCGTCGGCCACTGGCCACAACTCGACGTACCCGATCAGGTGAACGCCCTGCTGCTCGACTTCCTGACCAGCGTCCCCACTCCCACCTCGGCGTACGCCTAGGCCACGCCCGCAGGCTCGCCGTGGATACGGCCCGTGGTTGTCGACAAGGGCTGTCCACTGGCCGAGGATCGGGTCGCGATGATCTCGGCCGCGATGGAGATCGCGGTCTCCTCAGGGGTCCGCGCGCCGAGATCCAGACCGGTCGGTGACGACAGCCGGTCGAGCTCGGCCTCGGTCACACCTGCCGCTCGCAACCGGGACAACCGATCCTGGTGCGTACGGCGCGATCCCATCGCGCCGATGTAACCGGCATCCGTGCGCAACGCGACTTCCAGCAGCGGTACGTCGAACTTCGGGTCATGGGTCAGCACACACAGGACGGTGCGACGATCCACCAGGCCCTGGTCAACCGCCTCCGCCAGGAAACGGTGCGGCCAGGACACCACCACCTCGTCCGCCTCGGGAAACCGCTGCCGAGTGGCGAACACTCCGCGCGCGTCGCACACCGTCACGTGGTAGCCGAGAAACTTGCCCGCCCGAGCCATGGCGGCCGCGAAATCGATCGCGCCGAACACGAACATCCGCGGCGGAGGCGTGAACGCCTGGACGAACACCGCGACCTCGGCCCGCTGACACTCTCCCTGCGCGCCGTAGTACCGGATTGCGGTGGCCCCCTGGTCGAGCATGGCCACTGCGTCCTCGACTACGGCAGTGTCCAAGCCTGCGTCACCGAGAGTGCCAGTGACTCCGTCGGGCCAGACGACCAACCACTGCCCCAGGCGCTCTCCGGTCGTGACCACAGTCGCGACAGCGACCGGCCGGCCTGCGTCGACCGCATCGGCAACTGCATCGAAGTCGGCGAACGAGGCCAGGTCGACCGGCTGCACCAGGAGCTCGATCACTCCCCCACAGGTCAGTCCCACGGCGAAGACGTCGTCATCGGAGACGCCGTACCGTCGCACGGCCGGCAGGCCGGTCTTGATGACGTCCCGAGCCACTTCGTACACGTCGCCCTCGACACAGCCGCCAGAAACGCTGCCCACGACAACGCCGTCGCCGGACACTGCCATCGCCGCGCCCGGCTGGCGAGGCGCTGAGCTGAACGTGTCGATCACCGTGGCAACGGCGAACCGCCCGCCATCGCCGTACCACTGCCGGATGTGCGGGAGCAGATCACGCACGTCGCCTCACATGTCCTGGGCGCCGGCCTTGATGGCCTCGCGGATCCGGGAGTAGGTGCCACACCGGCAGATGTTGCGCAGCTCGTCGAGGTCCGCGTCCGTGATCTCGTGGCCCGCCGCGTGGGCCTGCTTGACCTTGGCCACGGCCGCCATGATCTGGCCGGGCTGGCAGTAGCCGCACTGAGAGACGTCGTGGTCGAGCCAGGCCTGCTGCATCGGGTGCAGGTCTTTGCCGACGGTCGCCGGCAGGCCTTCGATGGTCGTGATCTCGTCGGCAGGATCGATGTCCTTGACCTGCACCGAGCACGGATTGAAAGCTTTGCCGTTGATATGCGAGGTGCACGACTTGCAGACCTCCAGTGCGCACCCGTACTTCGGTCCGGTGACGCCGAGCAGGTCACGGAGAACCCACAGCAGGCGGACGTTGCCCTCGGCCTCGACCTTGATCTGCTTGCCGTTGAGTTTGAATGTGTGCGTTGCCATGGATTCCTCAGAACGTGTGGTCGAGACCGTCGGTCGGTGACTGTGGGGTGGACGGCTCCAGCGGCAGCGGTTCGAACCCGAGCTTGCCGTGGTTGATCGGGAAGTACGCCGGCATCGTCCCGGTGGCGCGGGCATAGGCACACGCGATCGCGGCGAACGCCGGCGCCACCGCCAGCTCGCCGGCGCCGCTCGGATTGTCACTGGTGTTGGGCATGATGATGACCTGGACATCCCGCGGCGTGTTCCACTGCCGGGTGTAGAAGTAGTTGTCCCAACTGCCTTCGAGTGGCATCCCGTTCTTGATGTGCAGGCTCGACGTCAGCGCGAGCGCGACGGCGTCCTGCAGACCGCCGATCATCTGCGCTTCCAGCCCGCGGGGGTTGATGCAGAACCCGGGATCCACCACGATCAGCGCCTTGGTCACCCGCGGACCGCTCACACCGTCCGGAATGGGCCTGTTCACCGTCTCCGGCCGGCAGTCGATCTCGACCAGCGTCGCGACGGCACCCCGGTACTCCGAGTGCACCGCAACACCCTGCGCCATGCCTTTCGGCATTGCCTTACCCCACTGGCCGGCCTCGGCCGCCTTGTTCAGCACCGCCAGCAATCGCTGGTCCTTGAGGAAGTTGCGGCGGAACCGCACCGGGTCCTGGCCCATCTTCGCGGCGAGCCGGTCGACCACGAGCTCCTCGGCACACACCACGTTCGGCGAGTAGATGTTGCGCATGCTGCCGGTGTTGAACTTCAGCGGGATCTCGTTCAGCAGCTGCGTGGTGACACCGAAGTTGTACGGCGAAGACTGGCTGAGGGCGAAGATCGTCTCGGCGAACGAGAGGTTGCCCCCGACCGGCAGGTGGGCGGCGGTCGAGGTGATCATCTCGCCGAGCCCGTGACCGAATTCGGTCTGCACACTGGTGTGCCGCTGCTCGTAGCTGAGGACGTTGCCGGCCAGGTAGTTCACTCGGACACGCGACGTACACATCGGGTGCACGCGTCCCTGGCGGAAGTTGTCTGTCCGCGACCACGACAGCTTGACCGGCTTCCCCATCTTCTGGGAGATCTCCGCCGCTTCGGCTGCCACGTCGTGGAACAGGTGCCGGCCGAACGAGCCGCCGCCCTGGATGACGTGCACCTTCACCGCGTCGATCGGCAGACCGAGCTGCTTGGCGATGTCCTCCTGGGCGACGATCGGCACCTTGAGGCACGCCCAGATCTGCGCGCTGTCCGGGCCGACGTCGGCAATCGCGCAGTCCGGTTCCAAGGGGCTGTTGCTGGCGAACGCGAAGACGAACTCGGCGTCGATCGTGTTCGACAGCAGCGGCGGCACGGCCATCGGCAGCTGAGCCGCTCGGAGCTTCGCCAGCACCGAGGCATCGGACTCGTTGTCCACCGTCCCCGGACCCCAGGTCGCGTCGACCACCTGGATGGCGTCGATGCACTGACCGAACGTTTCGCCGCGGATCGCCACGCCATGGGTGATCGCCACCACGTCAGTGATACCGGGCATCGCACGTACGGCCGCGAGATTGTTGACCGACTTCACGGTGCCGTTGATCGTCGGCGGCCGGGCCACCATGGTCGGCTTGGCGTTCGGGATCTCCAGGTCCATCCCGAACTGCTTGCGGCCGGTGACGATGTCGTGAGCGTCGACGCGATTGTGCGGACGCCCGAGAACCGTGAACTCGAACCGGGGTTTGAGCTCCGCGGACACCGTGATCGTCTGCGAACTGGCGGCGGCCCGGGCCAACGATCCGTACGTCGCTGTCTGTCCGCTCGGTCCACTGATCACGCCATTACGCGTCGCCAGCTTGCCGGCCGGCACGCCCCACTGCGCGGCAGCCGTGTCCACCAGACGTTGCCGAGTGATCGCGGCGGCCGTGCGTACCGGGATGTACATGCTGCGCATCGAGTTCGAGCCGCCGGTCAGCTGATTCATCAGCAACTCCGGCCGCGCATCGGCGAGCCCGATGGTGATCTTGTCCATCGGCAGGTCCAGCTCCTCGGCGACCATCATCGCGATCGACGTCGTCACACCCTGGCCGACCTCTGCCCTGGGTACGGCGAAGAACGCGGTGCCGTCGGTCTTCAGCTCGACCGAGATCAGGCCGGAGGTGGGTAAGGCGGCAAGGTTCTGCAGATCACCGAGGTCGAAGATGTCCTCGGGTTGCGGCAGCGACGGTACGGCGGCATCCGCCGGCCGGGTTTCCGCCGAGTCGGCGATCCAGCTCACCCCGACCGCCAGGGTCGGCGCGGCGAGCAGATACCCGAGGACGCGACGACGTCCCAGCAGGCCGCGCTCGCCGGTCGGCTGCTGTGTTGACTCGTCCGGCGACCGACGGTGTTCGGCCATCAAGATTCCTCCGTGTTCGACCAATGCTGGGAACGCAGTCTGACAGTGTGAAAGGTGTGGCGGCATGGCCGGAACGCCTACGTTTGGGCCAACCGCACTGTGCACAACGCACAGCCTCGGAGCTCAGTGAGGCCGTGGCGGGAACAGCCTGATCGCCCGGATCGCGAGGCCGAGATCCAGGTGGGACGCGGCGTCGGTGAGGTCGCGGCCGGTGATCTGATGGATCCGGTGGAGCCGGTTGATCACCGTGTTCCGGTGGCAGTACGCCAACTCGGCCGTACGCCGGACCGAACCGCCCGCGGCCACCCATCTCTCGAGGGTGTCGAGCAATAGTTCACGTTCGGCTGCCGGGACTTCCATCAGCGGCACCAGCCACGTCTGGACGAGTTGTTCGGCCAACTCCGGGGCGCTGAGCAACAAAGCTTCTGGAAGCCGTTCGGTCAGCGACGCCACCCCGGTCTGACCAGTCGGCAGAGTTCGCCGGGCCAGCGTCGCCTGACGATACGCGACATCCACATCGGCAAGCCCGGAGACCACGCCTGACAGGCCCGCGGGCGCGCGTACGGCGTCGCGCAGTGATCGGAGCACGGCGTCCTGAGATTCCTTGCCCAGGGCAAGCAAGCCGACAACCGTGTGGGTCCGCACCTGCCACGCCGAGGCGACCCGGACGCCGGCCAGCCGCCGCCGCAGCGACGCGACCGTGCACTCGTCGTCGACCAGGTTGTCGATCGCGACCACGGCGTACGGGCCGATCACCGGGACGTCGAGGACGGTCGCCACCTCCTGGACGAACGTCCGGTCCTTCGCGCGGCCGTGCAGCAACCCTTCCCAGAGCATCGATCTGCGGCGCTCGTCGGCGCGGACGAGTTGGCGCTCCGCGGCGTGATAGGCGGCCGCGACCTGCGAGGACGTGTTGTCGACGACCTCCCAGACCTTGCTCGCGACATCCAGCAGGGCATCGGAGTCGTCAACGCCCTGCGCACGGGCCTCGTCGATCAGCGCCTCCCACACCAGCCGGCCACCGAGACGGAACGAGCGGAGCACATCATCCAGCGGCATCCGCTGCTCGGCCCGGCGCCGCCCGGTCTCCCGCGCCGCGTCGAAGTAGTCCTCGGTTGCGGACCCACCCAGCCGGCGGTCCGTGGCGGCGACCATCTGCACAACCCGGGCGACGTTGTCATGACATGACCGCCACAGGTCATCCGGCGGAACCGCGTCCACCTCGCGATAGGCAGGGTTCTGCGCGTAGATGGTTTCCACCAGCGCGTCGGTCACCGCAGGCAGGTGGAGCAGCAGGCTCCCGGCCAGCGACTCCGCGGTCCGCGGCGCCACCGGCAGCGCGACGTCCCGACGTGCCACCTCACTCATAGTCGGCACAGCATCGCACACCGTCGCCAAACCGCACAGTCCTCGCGCCGCGGTCGCCTCGACGCTCCGTTGCCTGTGGAGGCCGCTGCGGCGTAGCTTGACAGACGGGGAGGGGCACATGGTGAACGCCGGGGCGCCGAGGCTGGAGGCACGATTCTGGCGAAGTCGACGGTCGGCAGCCGTCGCAGGCATCGCATTCGGGGTGCTTCTCCTGACGGCGTTGACGATGGTCCGCGTCGCACTTTCGGCCGACAGCCTTCAGTCGCTCGAATCCGACGCAACGCGACTGCGGCTGATCCGGATCAGCCTCCACCTCGTGCCGTTCGCCGGAATCGCCTTTCTGTGGTTCATCGGCGTCGTTCGTGATCAGCTCGGCGACGTCGAGGACCGGCTGTTCTCCACCGTCTTCCTGGGCAGTGGACTGCTCTTCCTGGCCATGCTCTTCGTTGGCGCCGTCAACGCGTCCAGCATGACGACGATGATCGCGGGATCCGAGGTCAACCCCGACATCTGGGCGTTCGGCCGCACCAGCACGCAGGCACTCATCTCCGTCTACGCCATGCGCATGGCCGCGGTGTTCACGATCTCGGTGAGCACCGTGGGGCTGCGCACTTCGGCCTTCCCCCGGTGGTTGGCGATCCTCGGTTATCTCAACGCGGTGCTGCTGCTCGTGGCTGCCGGTGAACGCAAGTGGACCCAACTGGCCTTCCCGGCCTGGGTTCTCCTCGTCAGCGTGGTCATTCTCTTCACCCGCCCGCGAGCCCGTGAAGTCGCCGCTGAGCAGACGGAGACCCCGTCTTGATGGCGTAGCCCCGAGGCGCCGGCCCCCGGGGAGATCGCCGTACGCCGTGCTGCCACCACACCTGTGAAACGGGCACGGCATCCTTCGCGAATCGCTGGACACTGCCCGGATGCCGGGACTACTGTCTCACTTCAACCAATTCTATTCACCGTGAGAATAAATGACGAAGCTGGTACGAGGCAGTGCCGGGACCCGGATGGCCAACCGCGGCGCGATCATCGCCGCGCTGCTGTCCGAGGCCGGGATCGACCGACGGCAACTGGTCGAGCAGACCGGACTGAGCTGGGCCACCGTGGCCCGGATCGTGGACGAACTGCTCGCTGACGGGCTGGCCCTGGAGCAGCACAAGATCGTCCGGGACGGCCCGGGCCGGCAGGCCGCCGCGCTCGGGTTCAACCCGCGATCCGGGCTGGTCTGCGGGATCGATCTCGGCGGTACGTACTGCCGGATGGTGATCGCCGACGGGATCGGTTCGGCGATCATCCGCTGCCGGGACGAGACACCGCGAGAGCTGGAGGCCGCCGCGCTGGCGTCCTGGATCGCGACCCGCGTGCTCGGTCTGGTCGAGCGGTACGGCGACGGCGTACCGCTGACGTCCGTGGCGATCGGCCTGCCCGGTGTGGTTGCCTCGACCAAGGATCGGGTGGTCGGCGCGTTCAACCTGCCACAGATCCTCGGGACCACCTTCGTCCGGACCGTCGGCGCCGAGCTCGGCGTACCGACGATCATCGACAACGACTCCAACCTGGCTCTGCTCGGTGAGCTGCACTACGGCGACCTGCCCCGGGACGAGACCGTCGTCCTGCTCAGCCTGGGCACCGGTCTCGGCTCGGCGGTCGCCTTCAATCGGCAGGTGCTCGCCGGACCCGAGGGTCTGCTCGGCGAGTTCGGCCGCCTGCGGTTGCCCGGCCGCAAGGAACGGCTGCGGGACCTGCTGTCCGGTGCGGGCCTGCTCGCTCTCGCCCAGGCGGCCGGTCATCGACTCGCCAAGGCCGACGACGTCTTCGCCGACCCGGACCGCTTCGGCGGTCTCGTCGACGAGATCCACGAGGCGCTGCTGCACTTGGTGTCGATCGTTGCCCTGGCGTACGAACCGAGCACGGTCGTCTTCACCGGCGGCTTCTCCGGAGCGTTCAGCGACTCCGCCCTGCAGACCGTGAGCACCGAGACGTACGAGACCGTCGGCGTTCACAGCGACCTGCGCCGATCCGTGCTCGGGGACTCCGGCGGCCTGCTCGGTGCGATGGCCGCGGCCCTGAGCGGCTACTACACCGCGATCGGGGTGGCCAGCCATCAGGTCGCCTCGATCACCACCTCCGCCCCTGACGTCGTGGCCTCGCTGGACGGCTGCGCTGTCGATCAACCAGCGAAAGAGGAACCAGCATGACGCGTTGCAAGACGTTGGCTGTCATCGCATCGATCTCGGCCGCCCTCACCACCCTGGCCGCCTGCGGCGGAGCGGGTCCGAGCAAGTCGGCGCCGACGAACGAGCTGACGGTCTGGATGATGACCGGTGGCCCGGGTGACAACAAGATCATCCAGAACGTCACCGACCAGTTCCACCAGAAGCATCCCGACGTACAGGTCAAGGTCGAGGTGCAGCAGTGGGACAACATCGTCACCAAACTGACCACCGCACTGGCCTCTGACAACCCGCCCGACATCGTCGAGATGGGCAACACGCAGACCCCGATGCTGACCGCTTCCGGCGCACTGGCCGAGCTGACCGCGGACAAGTCCGGCTTCGAGTCGTCCGACCAGTGGCTGGCCGGCCTGGCCGGGCCCTCGACGTACCAGGGCAAGCTCTACGCGGCGCCCTTGTACGGCGGGACGAAGGTCGTCATGTACAGCAAGAAGATGTTCGCCGCCGCGGGCATCGCCAAGCCGCCCGCGACTCTGGACGAGCTCGTCGCCGACTGCGGGAAGCTCGCCAAGGCGCACACCTCGACCCCGAACTTCTCGGCGTTCTACATGCCCGGCCAGTACTGGTTCGCCGGGATGCCGTTCCTGTTCGGCAAGGGCGGCAAGATCGCGACCGAGAACGACGGCAAGTGGGCCGCGGAGATGAGCAGTGCCGAGAACCAGGCCGGCCTCGCGGAGTGGAAGAGGTTCCAGAACGCCTGCTCGACACCGTCCTCGATCGGCGCGAACACCGACAGCCCCGACCAGGACCAGATCTTCGCCGACCAGAAGGCCTCGATGATCTACGTCAAGGCCTGGGAACCGGGCGCGGTGAAGGAGATCAACGCCAAGGCCGCCGCGGACGCGGGCTACTTCATCATGCCCGGCTACCAGGCGGACTCGCCGCTGCCGGTGATCGTGGCCGGCTCGACGATCGGCATCGCCTCGAACAGCCCGAACAAGGAGATGGCCGTCGACTGGCTGAAGATCGTCACCGGCAAGACGTTCCAGCAGACGATGACCCAGACCATTCACCAGCTCCCGGTCGTCACTGCCTTCCTCCCCACCCAGGACGTGCCGGACGTGCTGAAGCTCGGCGCCCAGGCGGCGACTGTCAGCCAGGCGCTGCCGTCGACACCGGGCGAGGCGACCCTGGAGACCGAGAGCTACAACGAGCAGTTCTTCTCCAAGATCGCCAAGGGCAGCGACATCGCCAAGGCCGCCGAGGACTACGACAAACACGCCACCGAGGCCTTCAACGCCCAGTCCGGCCAGCGCTGACGGTAGCGGCTGATGACCTCGCTCATCCAGGCACCGGAGACGGGAACCGCCACGCCGACGCCACCGCGCGCCGGCCAGGCCGTCCGGCCCAACCGGCTCGCGCGGCTCACGCCGTACGGGCTGGTCGGGCCGGCGGTGATCGCGTTCGTGATAGTGCTCGGCTATCCGATGGTCCGGCTGATCTGGCTGTCGGTGCAGGACTTCGGGCCGCGGTCGCTGTTCACCGGGGAGGCGCCGTTCGTTGGCCTGGGCAACTTCACCCGGGTGCTCGGTGACGCTGACTTCTGGCACGTCCTGCTCCGCACCCTGATCGTCAGCGTGGCCTGTGTCGGCACGCTCATGGTGATCGGGTTCCTGCTCGCGTCGCTGCTGCGGCAGGTGTCCGGGTGGGCCCGGGTGATGCTGTCGGTCTGCCTGGTACTGGTCTGGGCGATGCCGATGGTGTCGGCGGCGATGATCTGGCGGTGGCTGTTCGAGCCGCAGTACGGCGTACTGAACTGGGTCATCACGCAGCTCCGCGTCTTCGGTGACTTCTCCGCGCACGACTGGTTCTCGTCGCCGGGTCAGGCGCTGTTCCTGATCATCGCCCTGATCGTCTGGAAGGGGGTGCCGTTCGTGGCCCTGACCCTGTACGCCGCGATGGGCCAGATCCCCGACGACCTGTACGAAGCGGCCGGCCTGGACGGCGCCGGGCGGTGGTCGATGGCGCGCCATATCACGCTGCCGATCCTGGGCCCGGTGCTCGCCGTACTGGTGCTGCTCGAGGTGATCTGGTCGGTCAACTCGTTCACGCCGTTCTGGGTGCTCACCCAGGGCGGCCCGGACGGCGGTACGACGACGCTCGGCGTCTACTCGTACCTCGAGGCCTTCACCCGCAACGACTACGGCGGCGGCGCGGCCATCGCGATCGTCACCGTCCTCCTGCTCGCCGTCCTGGCCGTGCTCTACGTACGACGGTTGTTCGCCCAGGGCGAGGTGACCGCATGAGAAGCAAACGAGCACTCCCCAACGCCATCGCCGTCGTCGTCTCGCTGATTGTGATCTTCCCGGTCTACTGGATGTTCGCGACCGCGCTGAAGCAGCCCGGCAAAATCCTGTCGGCCACACCGGAGTTCATCCCCTGGCCGCTGAGCCTGGAGAACTTCCACACAGCTCTCACGCACGGCTCGTTCCTGCGCTACGTCGGTAACTCGTTGCTGGTCTCGGTGTCGACAGTGCTGATCGCACTCTTCATTGCGCTCGGCGCCGCGATCGCGCTGGCCCGGTTTCGGTTCCTCGGCCGCCGGGCGTTCCTGGTCGGCCTGGTGCTGGTTCAGATGGTGCCGGGGTCGGCGATGGTGATTCCGCTCTACCTGATGCTGCGCTCGGTCGGCGCGATCGACTTCGTGCCGGGTCTGATCATCACCTACATGACGTTCGTGCTGCCCTTCACGATCTGGACCCTGCGCGGCTTCGTGGCCGGCATCCCGCTGGAGCTGGAGGAAGCCGCGATGGTCGACGGCTGCGGCCGGTTCGGCGCCTTCTGGCACATCCAGCTCCCACTGCTGGCCCCGGGCCTGGTGGCCACCTCGATCTTCGCCTTCATCAGCGCCTGGGACGACTACCTGTTCGCCTACGTGTTCCTGAAGTCGCAGAGCAACTACACGCTGCCGGTCTGGCTGGTCTCGTTCCAGACGTCCGACGGTATCGACAACGGCGCCACCATCGCGGCGTCCGCGATCTTCTCGCTCCCGGTGCTGATCGTCTTCCTGCTGATCCAGCGTCGGCTGGTCGGCGGGATGACCAGCGGCGCCGTCAAAGGCTGATTCCCCTACTGGAGGATGTAGTGAACCCCTCAGAGCTCAACCGGCTTGCCCACGGCGTGTTGTTCCCCGCGCTCGGCCGGCCGCACGTACCGCACTGGGTCCGGCCGCGGATCGAGGCCGGCCTCGGCGGCTTCACGATCTTCGGCCGGGACATCGTCGACGGCGACCAGTTCCGGGAGCTGGCCGCCGAGCTGCACGGGCTGCGGGACCACGTGCTGCTGTCGATCGACGAGGAAGGCGGCGACGTCACCCGGCTGGCGGACCTCGGCGGGTTCTCGATGCCCGGCAACCGGGCGCTCGGCGAGTTGAACGACCTCGAGCTGACCCGGCAGGCCGCCTTCCAGATCGGCCTGTCGCTGGTCGAGGCCGGGATCGACTGGGATCTGGCCCCAGCGGTCGACACGGCCGTCAACCCGCTGAGCCCGAACGGGATCCGCTGCTTCGGCTCCGACCGCGACCTGGTCAGCCGGCACACGGCGGCGTGGGTGGAGGGCCTGCAGGCGGCCGGGGTCAGCGCCTGCGCCAAGCACTATCCGGGCCACGGCATGAGCGGGACCGACGCGCACCTGGCGACGCCGCTCGTCGACGTGTCGCGGGAGGAGCTGCTGGACAGCTACCTCGATCCGTTCCGGGCGGCGATCGCGGCCGGGGTCGACAGCATCATGGTGTCGCACGACCTGGTGCCGCAGGTGGACGACGTACCGGCGACGATCAGCAGGGTGCTGCTCACCGACATCCTGCGCGGAGAGCTCGGGTACGACGGGGTGGTGATCACCGACGCGCTGGAGATGTACGGGATCGCCGACGTGGCACCGTTGCCGGAGGCCGCCGTACGGGCGATCGAGGCCGGGGCCGACGCGCTCTGTCTCGGGTCATGGGCGTTCCTCGACGACGTGGACGTGGCGGCGGCGGCTCTGGTCGATGCGGTCGAGAGTGGGCGGTTGCCGTTGGAGCGGTTGCAGAGCGCCAACGATCGGCTTGCTCGGCTCGGGACTCGGCCGAAGGCGGAGGTCGCGTTGCGGGACAACGTGCTGGGCTCGCAGCTTGCCGACCAGGTCGTGGTGACCCACGGGGATCCGGTACTGCGGAGTGACGCCGTACTCATTATCCGGCTGGAGCCGACGCACTCCCCCGCAGCGGGTTCGTCGGGCTGGGGTGTGGAGACGCTGCTGCGCGACGCCGGGAAGGTTGTCGAGAGCATCGGGTTGTCGGGGCAGACCTACAACGGCCCCGGGATGGCTCGGGCCGGCGTCGGTGAGTTCCGGTCGGAGCACGGCGCCGACAGTCAGGTCGTGCTGATGGTTCGGGGCGCACACCGCTTCGACTGGCAGGAGAAACTCATTGGTGAGTTGCAGAGCCAGCACCCGGACATGATCGTCGTCGACATGGGCGTTCCCGGCACGGACTACTCCGGCTTCGCCGGCTGGATCCAGACCTTCGGCAGCGCCCGGGTCTGCGCCGAGGCTGCCACCCGCCGCCTGCTCGGTTGATGATCACTGTCGTCAACGCCCGCATGTGTACGCCGGCCTTGCTCGAGGGCTGGCTACAGCTGGACCAGGGCGTGGTCACCGCCCTCGGTCCGGGGCAGCCGCCCGGGGCTCTTGATCCGGCCGAGCCGGGCCATGAAGTTGTTGATGCGGCCGGGAGATGGGTGCTGCCCGGCCTGGTCGACACCCATTGCCACGGCGGCGGCGGAGCTGCCCTCTACTCAGGCAACCCCGACGACGTGGTCCAGGCCGCCCGTACGCACTTGCTGCATGGCACCACCACCTTGGTCGCCTCAGTCGCGACCATGCGGCTGGACCGCATGCTCGCCGCGGCCCGTGCCATCGCAGCGGCCTCCGCTCCGAACATCCGCGGCATCCACTTCGAAGGCCCCTTTCTCTCCCACCGCCGCCCCGGCGCCCAGACAGAGTCCGCCCTACTCGCCCCGGATGAGCAGGTCTTCACCCAGCTCCTCGAAGCCGCGGACGGTCTGGCGCTGTCGATGACGATCGCTCCCGAACTTCCCGGCGCCATCGACCTCATCCGGCGCCACCACCACGAGATCACCTTCGCCGTGGGCCACACCGACGACGACGGATCCCACACCCGTGAGGCGTTCGACGCCGGCGCCCGGACCGCGACCCATCTCTTCAACGCGATGCCGACCATGACCCATCGCCAGCCCGGCCCGGTCGGCGTCGCCCTCCTGGACGACCGCGTCGCCTGCGAACTGATTGCCGACGGCACCCACCTCTCCCCCGAGGCCCTGGCCGTCGCCACCCGGACCGCAGGCCTGAACCGAACCATCCTCGTCACCGACGCCATGGCCGCAACCGGGCTGGGAGACGGCGACTACTCGTACGCCGACCGCCACGTCACCGTCCTGGACGGCGTCGCGAAACTCCGCGACACCGACACCCTGGCCGGCTCAGTCCATTTCCTGTCCGACGCCCTGGCCAACGTCGTACGCCTCCTCGGCCTCACTCCCCCGCAAGCCGCCGCCCTCGTCTCCACCAACCCCGCCCAGCACTACGGCTGGGGAACCCGCGGCACCATTGCCGTCGGCAACCCCGCCGACCTGGTTGTCCTTTCGGAAAACCTCACCGTCGATACCGTCTACCTGGCAGGCCGTCTACAGCGCGGCTGACCGGTCCCGCGCTCGTGGTCCGTTTGGCCGGCTTGTCAATCCTTGCTGTGGGTTGCTACCGCTCGGACCGGTGGGAGTGCGGGCGGTTGGCTACCGGTTGGAACCATCCGCCGTACTGCCTCCGGTATCGCGCCGACCGTGAACGCGCGGACGGCCTGCCCGACGGACACGGTGACGAACGACGCCACGGTCGGAACGTCGGCTGGGAGCGGAATGAGGTAGTCCCCCGAGTCGAAGTCGGAGTCGGTGACCCGCATCGACGTGCTCGTCGGTTCGGGAGGCGTGAAGGACGTGGCCCACCAGGCCTCGACCACCACTCGGGCCGGCTCCTTCAGGGTGAGCTGCACCGTTCTCTTCGTGGTGTCGTAGGCCACGGCGTCGTCGTCTGGTGCCGTCGACGTGACGCCCTCGACCTGGGCCGCGATGAGGCCTGCGATTCCGGCGAGTCCCTGGACGAAGGTGACGTGTCCGTTGTCCTTGGAGATCTCCCGGCTGAGGTGCCGCTTGGTGTCAGGCGGGACCATCCCACCGAACACGACGACATCGATGCTCGTGGTGTCGTACTCCGTCAGCACCTCGTCGAACTGGTTTGTCGCGTCCGCGTGGAAGCCTTTGCTCCGCAGGATGCCGGCAGCGTCGAGGATCACGCTCGGACTCCTGCCGACGATCAGAACGCTGGTGATTGATGTGTCCATCAGCCGGTCTCCCAGAATCTTGAGTGTTGGTACGGCCAACATAGCAAGTGTTGGCCGCGCCAACAACTGGTACCGTCTACGCATGATGGATCACGCGCCGAGTCGTACCCCCGCTCGCGTCAAGGATCGTCCGACCTGGCTCATCAGCCGGACCTTCGCGCGCTCGTCGGGGCTCCTCGCCGCTGGGTTCGAGTCGTACGGCCGCGGGCTTCGCAGCTACCACTACCGCCTCTTGGCCGCGCTCGAGGAGTGGGGACCTGCGAGCCAGGCCGACCTGGGCCGCGGGACCGGAATCGATCGCAGCGACGTCACGGCGGCCCTGTCCGAGCTCGAGTCACGTCGGCTCGTCGAGCGGTCGGTCGACCCCGAGCACAAGCGCCGCAACATCGTCACCATCACCCCGGCCGGCGTCGCACAACTCCTGGAACTGGACGACGTCATCGACGCTGTTCAGGAGCAGGTCCTGGAACCCCTGACCAACGCGCAACGGCGCCAGTTCATCACCTTGATGGCAAAGCTGCTGGCACCCGAACACAACCCGTCGACGGAATGACCACTTTTCGTTGTCAGGGAACGCGGATGCGGTTGTTGCGAGGATTGTGTTCGAGTTCGGCCAGGCCGAGCTCCTCCAGCAGCGGCGGGATGTACATCGCGAAGCGCCCCCGGTACCCCTTGCGCAGGCCGTACCAGCCCCCGACCGGGTTGCCGTCGGCGCGCCCCCAGGCCTCCAGCGTCCCGTCCTTCGCCGGCTTCCCCTCGTCCGCGCTCCCCAAGTCCATCCAGTCACCGTGCGTCTTCAACATCGCGGGTACGTCGTCCAGACAGCGGGCGAGGTACCGCAGTTTCGTCGAACCGACCTGGCACACCAGCTCCGCCGGTTCCGCCGTGTCATCACGGTAGATGGTGAATTCCGACGTACCGGGTGGCGTCTTGAGAACCCACGGATCCTCCGAGGTACCGCTTCCGCTCATGTCATTCCTCCCCTTCTGCTTGCTTCGACCTCTCCCCACTGCAGAAGGTACGCCTGCACGGTGCCGGGCTGTGTACTGAAGGATTAGAGTCATCTAACCTCAGGGTGTGACACCACAAACTGTCCGGCAGCCGATCCGTTGTTGCGAGATCGACCAGACCGAAGCGGTCGAGGACTACCTCCGAACCATCTTCAAGCTGGCCGGCCGCGACACCCCGGTGACCACGTCCGCGCTGGCCGAACGACTGGGGGTCACGGCGCCGACGGTCTCGGCCATGCTGAAGCGGCTGGAAGCAGGCGGCCTGATCACTCGATCCGCCAGCCGTCACGCGAGGCTCACCCCGCACGGTGAACTGCACGCGACAGAGGTGACCCGTCGGCATCGGCTGCTGGAGACATTCCTGGTGCAGGTCCTAGGACTGTCCTGGGACGAGGTGCACGTGGAGGCCGACGTACTCGAGCACAGCCTGAGCGAGCGGCTGGAGAGCCGGATCGACGCCGTACTCGGACACCCCACCCACGACCCGCACGGCGACCCCATCCCCTCCCGGGTGGGCGAGCACGTCGAGGCCTGGACCACCCCGCTGGCCGCCACCGCGACCGGCAGCCGGTTCCGGGTGGATCGGGTTGCCGATGACGACAGCGACGCCCTGAGGTACCTCGCTGACCGGGGAATCGTGCCGGGAGCCGAGCTGGAAGTACTGACTCAGGAACCGTTCGGCGGACCGCTCTGGGTGCGGATCGGCCCGAGCACCCACGCGCTGGGGCAGGCGCTTGCCCAGACCGTCCACGGTGAGCGTGTCTGATGCCCGCGGCATCCCGGCGCCGGGTACTCCTGGGCGGGGCGGGCGTCGCCCTCGGCGCGATTCCCGCGCGGCTGCTGACCGACGACGCGGACCCTGGGCCGCCCCCGGCTCACCCGGAAGGGCACACCCACGGCGGCGGGGTCAGCGGGCCGGCCTTCCGAGGCGGTCCCGTCGACCACGTCGCCAACGGGTTCAACCCGAGCGAGGTCCTCCGGGACTTCGACTACGGCAAGGTCTCGAAGCTCCCGAACGGACGGACACTGCGCGAGTGGGAGATCTTCGCGAACGATCGCGAGCTCGAGGTCGCGCCCGGGGTGCGGTTCCCGGCCTGGACGTTCAACGGGCGCGTTCCGGGTCCGACGCTGCGCTGCCGGGCGGGTGACCGGCTGCGGGTGCGGTTCGTCAACGGCTCCGCCCATCCGCACACCATGCACTTCCACGGCATCCATCCCGCGGAGATGGACGGCGTACCCGGCCTTGGCAGAGGGGTGATCGAGCCGGGCGGCGACTTCGTCTACGAGTTCGACGCCGAGCCGTTCGGCCTGCACCTGTATCACTGCCACGTCGGGCCGTTGGCCGAGCACATCGCCCGCGGCATGTACGGCACCTTCATCATCGACCCACCCCAGCCGCGCCCGCGGGCCGACGAGCTGGTGATGGTGATGCACGGCTACAACACCACATTCGATGGCGAGGGCAACCAGCTGTACGCCGTCAACGGGATCCCGTTCCACTACATGCAGGAACCGGTCCGGGTGAAGCGCGGCGAGCTGGTCCGGATCTATCTGGTCAACATCTTGGAGTACGACCCGATCAACAGCTTCCACGTGCACGGGAACTTCTTCGATTACTACCCGACCGGCACCCGGCTGGAGCCCAGCGAGTACACCGACACCGTCGTACAGGCGCAGGGCCAGCGGGGCATCTGCGAACTGCGCTTCCCCTATCCGGGGAAGTACATGTTTCACGCCCACAAGAGCGAGTTCGCCGACCTCGGCTGGATGGGGTTCTTCGAGGTGACCGAATGACCGCGCCGAGGCCGCGCACGCGTGCACCGGTCAGGGTACTCGCCACCGTGGCGGTAGCGGCCGTCGTCGCCGGCCTGGCCGCGCTGCTGCTGCTCAGCGGCCGGAGCCTGCCCGAACGAACCGGACCTCCGGTCGAGCAGGTGGCCGTCGAACGGATCGTCCTGGCGCCGGGCATCATCGAACTCACCGTGCGCAACACCGGCCCGGATCCGGTGCAAGTCGCCCAGATCTTCGTCAACGACGTCTATGTCTCGTTCACCGGTGCCACGCAGCCACTAGGCCGGCTCGCGACCGACACAGTGCGGATCAACTTTCCTTGGCAGGACGGGCAGCCCTACCGGGTCTCGCTGCTGACCTCGACCGGCGCCGTCCTCGAGCACGAGATCCCAGTCGCGGTCACGACTCCGTCGACCGGACCTGACCTGCTGGCCTTGATGGCGCTGCTCGGAACCTACGTCGGCATCATCCCGGTCGTTCTGGGCATGGCATTCCTGCCTCTCCTGCGCCGCGCGGGCCGGGCCGCTGTCCGGGTGCTGCTGGCGCTGACCGTCGGGCTACTCGCCTTCCTCGCCGTCGACGCCACGCTCGAAGGACTCGAACTGGCCGATGAGTCCGGAGGCGCTTTCGGTGGATCACTGCTGGTCTTCCTCGGCGCTGCCTTCGCCTTCCTCGCACTCACCGCGGTCGACCGCTTCCTGCACAGCCGGACGTCGCACCGAACCGACCAGGAACCGGATGGCAACCGGCTCGCGCTGATGATCGCGATCGGGATCGGACTGCACAACCTCGGCGAGGGTCTCGCGATCGGTTCGGCCTACGCCATCGGCGAACTTGCCCTGGGTGCCGCGCTCGTCGTCGGTTTCGCCCTGCACAACACGACCGAAGGCCTGGCAGTCGTCGCGCCGCTGACTCACCAACGGCCCGGGGTGATCCGCCTGCTCGGACTCGGGCTGCTCGCCGGCGGTCCGGCGATCGTCGGCGCAATGGTCGGCGCCACCGTGGCCAACGCCGCGCTCTCAGCGTTGCTGCTCGGCCTCGGCGTCGGCGCCATCGTCCAGGTCGTGATCCAGCTCGCGCCCGGCCTGCGCACCCAGACCGGCCGGATCCTGAGCCCCGCGACCATCGGTGGCCTGTCAGCCGGGCTCGCCATCATGTACCTCACCGGCCTGTTCGTCGCAGCCTGACAGTCCATGTCTGACACGGCAGCACCTGAGCTAGGCGATCCTGCGGCGGTACGTGGCCATGGCGAAGATGTACGCGACGACGAGGGTGCCGACACACCAGGCGAGAGCGACCCAGATGTCGGTGCCGACCGGCTGCTGTGCGAACAGGTCGCGGATGGCGTTGACGATCGACGTCACCGGCTGGTTCTCGGCGAACGCGCGTACCGGCCCTGGCATGGTCTCGGTGGGAACGAAGGCCGAGCTGATGAACGGCAGGAAGATGAGCGGGTAGGAGAACGCGCTCGCGCCGTCCACGGTCTTCGCGGTGAGGCCTGGAATGACGGCGAGCCAGGTCAACGACAGGGTGAACAAGATCAGGATGCCGGCGACCTCCAGCCACGCCAGCACTCCCGCCCCCGAGCGAAAGCCCATCAGCAGAGCGACGAGTACGACGACCACGAGCGAGATCAGGTTGGCGACCAGCGACGTCAGTACGTGGCCCCACAGCACGCCCGACCGGGCGATCGGCAGGGACTGGAAGCGCTCGAAGATCCCGCTCTTCAGATCCATGAAGAGCCGGAACGCGGTGTAGGCGACGCCGGAGGCGATCGTGATGAGCAGGATGCCGGGCAGCATGTAGTTCACATACGAATCCGACCCTGCCTGGATCGCACCGCCGAAGACGTAGACGAACAGCAGCATCATGGCGATCGGCGTGATCGCGGTCGTGATGATGGTGTCCGGGCTGCGCGTGACGTGGCGCAGCGATCGTCCCAGCAGGACGGCGGTGTCGCCGAAGAAGTGCGTGCTCATTGTCGCTCCCCAGTTGTCGTACGGTCGTCGCCGACGATCGCGAAGAACACGTCCTCCAGGGTCGGCTGCTTCTCGACGTACTCGACCTTGGCGGGCGGGAGCAACTGCTTGAGCTCGGCGAGGGTCCCGTTCACGATGATCCGGCCCTGGTGCAGGATCGCGATCCGATCGGCGAGCTGTTCGGCCTCGTCCAGATACTGCGTCGTGAGCAGCACCGTCGTACCCTTCCCGGCGAGTTCCTTGACGCTGTTCCACACCTCGAGGCGCGCCTCGGGGTCGAGCCCGGTCGTCGGCTCGTCGAGGAAGATGACCGGCGGACTCCCGATCAGGCTCATCGCGATGTCCAGCCGGCGGCGCATGCCACCCGAGTACGTCGCCACCTTCCGCGCCGCCGCGTCGGTGAGCGAGAAACGCTCGAGCAGGTCATCCGCGATCTTGGCCGGGTCCTTGAGGTGCCGCAGCCGGGCGATGAGTACGAGATTCTCCCGCCCGCTGAGGATCTCGTCGACGGCGGCGAACTGTCCGGTGAGGCTGATGGACTCCCGCACGTCGTCCGACTGCGTGGCGACGTCGAAGCCATCGACACTCGCCGTCCCCGCGTCGGCCTTGAGCAGCGTGGACAGGATTTTCACGACCGTGGTCTTGCCCGCGCCGTTGGAACCGAGCAGGGCGAAGATGCTCCCCCGCGCGACCTCGAAGTCCACGCCGCGCAGCACCTGCAGCTCCCTGTACGACTTCTCCAGCCCCTGCACCTGGATCGCCGGCGATTGCTCTGTCACTCGCAGAACACCTGCATCTTGGTGTCGGGGTCGTCGAGGTCGACGGTGACCTCGTCGAGCTGGTCGATGAGGTCCTCGAGGTCCTTCGGCTTGAGCTCGGCCAGGTCGATCGGTACCCCTGCTTTGGTCAGCTCCGCGTTGGCCTTGGCGAGCGCCTGCGGAGGGATGAAGCTCGCGAGCCGGACTCCGGCCCGCAGCAGCTGTAGCGGGACCCGGATGTTGATCCGCGTTGGCCCCTCAGCGCCGGAGCTGTCGTGCATCACGAAGCGCAAGTACTTCGGTCGGGGCTTCTGGCGGGACGCGGCTCCCGGCGGCGACTCGGGCTCTTGCCGGGCGAGGGCGTCGATCAGCCGCTCGGCCTCCTCCGCGGTGATCTTGCCCTCGGCCAGCATCTGCAGGACCTGACGGCGCTGCTCGTTCATCGTTGCTCCTTGACCTGACTCAACTGACGCTTACCAGCACGGCCGTCCGGCCGTCTTCGAGCTCGAACCGGGCGCCCCGCAGCGCGCACAGCAGTTGGCCCACGCCGCGCAGCGCACCCAGCGGCTCGATCCGGAAGATCAGGCAGGCCACCAGTCCGGCCAGCACGATGAGCAGCAGCAACGGTGACAGCACCAGCAGCACCGGCACGACGGGGATGTACAGCCGCAGCCAGCGGCCATCGGTACGGCGATAGCGCACCGTCACCAGCTGCGGAATCATCGGGGCCGCTCCAGCTCGGCCAGCGCCTCCTCGGCACTGATCTCCCCCCGCCGCAACCGGTCGACGACGTCGGCGCCGGTCGGCGCCGGGTCGGTGTCGACGAAGTCGAGGCTCTCGGCGATCCGGTTCAGCCGGGACTTGATGGTCGGGTAGCTCACCCCGAAGAGCCGCTCCATCTCCTTGATCGAGCCGTGCGACCGGACGAACGCGGCCACGAACACCTGGTCGTCGACGCTGAGCCGAGCCAGTTGCGGCGGCTCGAACTGCCCCTCGATCGCGACGCCGCTGCCGGCGAGGCGGACCCGCTCGACCACGAACTCCTGTCCGCGCGTCAGGTCCGTCAGCTCCTGCCAATCCACGCTCAGCTCCTGTCCTCGACCTGACTCTCTTCAGTTGTACATTGATTTTCTTAAGATCTCAACGCAGAAATCTTAATTTTTCTGAGCTTAGCCCACATGGACCCAGGGACGGTTCGAGCGGGTGGGTTCTGCGCGGCGGAGGACTTCGCGAGTGACCGGAGGTACGTCGCCCTCGCCGGAGATCAGGTAGCGGAGCAAGAAGTAGAACGGGTTGCCCTCGGCCCAGGCGAAGTAGATGTGGGGCATCACGTTCCACTCGTCACGGATCTTCAGGAGCAGGGCGGCGATCGCGTTCGGAACGCTCGGGCTCTCCACCGTGAGGATCTTGTAGCCGAAGCGCTCCTCGCCGCGGACGTCGAGCTCGGTCTCGAACTGCGAGGCGTCGGTCAGCGTCACCTCGAGGAACAGGATCGGCAGTCCCTCGGGCAGGTTGCGCACCTCGCGCTGCTCGGCTTCCTTGTCCTGGTACTCCGCCTCGTCACGATCGTCCGGCTCGTTCGCGATCACCCGCAGCTCACCCGCCTCGGCGGCTTCGGCGATCATCCGGCAGGCCTCCTCGTCGAACCGGACCTCGGTCGCCCGCAGCTCCAGGGATCGGGTGGCCCGCGAGATCAGCGAGGTGACGATGATCGCGACGATGAAGAAGGACGCGATCTGCACACCGTCCGGCCGCTCGATGATGTTGGCGATCGCGGTGTAGAGGAAGACCAGGCTGATCACGCCGAACCCGATCGCCTTCGCCTTCTCGCCCTTGCGCCGCGCGGACAGCGTCACCGCGATCGAGGCCGACAGGATCAGCACCAGTACGCCGGTCGCGTACGCCCCACCCTGGGCGTCGACATCGGCCTTGAAGAGCACCGTGATCACGAACGCGATCAGCCCGAACACGATCACCAGCGGCCGGGTCGCGCGAGCCCAGTCCGGAACCATGCCGTAGCGAGGCAGATAGCGCGGCACGATGTTCAGCAGGCCGGCCATCGCCGAGGCCCCGGCGAACCACAGGATGAGAATCGTGCTGACGTCGTACACGGTCCCGAACACACTGCCGAGGTGCTCGTGCGCCAGGTAGGCCAGCGCGCGACCCGAGGCTTGGCCGCCTCTCTCGAACTCGTCCTTCGGGATCAAGACGATCGTGGTGAAGCTGCTGGTGATCAGGAAGCCGCTCATGATCAAGGCGGCGGTGGTGAGCAGCCTGCGCGCGTTCCGGATCCGTACGGCGGGATGCGCCGGATCGTCGTCCGCGGAACCCTCGACCTGCGGCATCACCGCCACGCCGGTCTCGAAGCCGGACAGACCGAGCGCGAGCTTGGGGAACACGACCAGGGAGATGCCGATCATCACCCAGATGTTGGAGTGTTCGGTGGTCAGCATGCCGCGCCAGTTCGTCACCAGCTCGGGAGCGGTGATCACGTTCCAGAGTGCGTCGCCGACCACGATCAGGTTGAGGCTCAGGTACACCACCACCAGCACGACGGCGATCCCGATCGCCTCACCGAAGCCACGCAGGAACACCCCGGCGAGCAGCGCCAGCAGGACCAGGGTGATGATCACCTCCTTGCCCTCGAACCAGTGCGGCACGTACGGGTTCTCGACCACGTGCGCGGTCGCGTCGGCGGCCGACAGCGTCATCGTGATGATGAAGTCCGTAGCCATGAAGCCGAGCAGGACCAGGATGGTGAACTTGCCCTTCCAGCGGCCGAGCAGCCGATCCAGCATGGCGATCGAGCCCTCGCCGTGCGGGCTCTCAGCCGCCACGCGGCGATAGACCGGCAGCGCTCCGAACAGAGTGAGCAGCACCAGGATCAGCGTGGCGAGCGGTGACAACAGGCCAACAGCCGCAGCCGCGATCGCCGGCTGGTACCCCAGCGTCGAGAAGTAGTCGACACCGGTCAGGCACATCACCTTCCACCACCGGTGGGTCGGATGCGGCGCCGGCCGATGCGGCCCGGCATGCCCAACCGGGCGGTCATGCAGCAGCCAACCAACGAGCCGCCCATGAACCGGAGGTGGCGCGCCGACAGTGTCCGCAGGCGCGTCGTTCTCACACGTTTCTGTCACCGCCCGGAGCCTAGCCAGACAAAAGCACCGGACTCGCCGTCTCTAACACCCCTCTAACAGACCCGGACGCATGTCACTTCGAGAGCCCAACGGACATTTGTACAAGACGAATCGTCGGCTTCCGCGCATCCTGAGGTGCATGAGTGAGTACGTCCAATACCTGCACGGCATGCACGTCGTCCGCGACGGCTCGCGCCAAGCGCCTCCGATGGTGTTCATCCACGGCTCGGGCGCGTCCGGTACGACCTGGGTGCCAGTGGTCCCGGCGCTTGCCGAGCACCACGACGTTGTCCGGGTCGACTTGCCGGGAATGGGTCACTCCGGGGCCGGGACGTCGTACGACGTGCCGACGCAGGCGACCCGGGTGGCGGACCTGATCGACAGCCTCGGGGTCGGACCCGTGACTGTGGTCGGGCATTCGAGCGGTGGCTATGTCGCCACTTCGCTCGCAGAGCAGCGTCCTGAGCTGGTGAAGGCGATCGCCTTGATCAGTACCGGGCCGAGCCCCGGCGCACTTCGTCCGCAGCCTGCACGCCTGCGGGCCCTCACCCGCCCGCCGCTCGGCCGGCTTGTCTGGGCGCTGCGTTCAGACAACCTGATCCGCAGGGGAATCAGGGTGACCTGCGTCCGTCCGGTGGACATCCCGAACGCCCTGGTCGCCGAGGTCCGAGGGCTGCCGTACCAAACCTTCGTCACGGTGTTACGCCACAACGGCGAGTACATCGCGGAGCGAAGCGTTCCCGACCGGCTCTCGAAGCTCGACGTACCGGTGCTGGTGGGTTTCGGTGCTGCCGACCCGCGGTGGGATCCGGCGTCGGCGCACGAGTACGACCTACTGCCGAACGGGCGGGTCGAGATGCTGCCAGGAATCGGGCACGTCCCGATGCTCGAAGCGCCCGAAACAACAAGCAAGCTGCTGCTCGACTTCACGGCGCCGGGCCGCTGACACCAGGCCTGGCATCGTCACATGCCACCGATCGGGACACGGCTTGACTGGGCGCTGGTTGACGTCGCGGTCCCGCGTCAAGCAAGTCGGCTGCCCGGCGTCAGCATGGCCGGATTCCGCCATCGCGCCCAGGCACTCGTGGACATCGCGATGGTCGCGCACCCGTCGGTCACCCTCATCGTCGACCTGAGCGACGGTGAAGGCATCGTGTATGACCTCCACGGCCGGCGAGAGAAAGGCAGCGTCTTCATCGGGCTGCTGCCTGGCGACCTGCGGGCAGCCGGGACGATGGGCGATTGCCTCCAGGTTCGCCTTTCACCGATCTCGGCAGCCATGCTGTTCGGCACCTCGATCGACCTCACCGGGACGGTGGCCGCCCTCACCGACGTGTGGGGACCCCACTTCGAGGAGCGACTGCGCCTCGCACCGTCATGGAACCAGCGATTCGACATCGTCGTAGATGTCCTCGGCCGGCGACTGAGCACGTCCCCCTCCCTTGATCCGGAGGTAGTCCACACCTGGCGACGTACGTCGACCAGCCGAGGCCGCCTGCGGATCGAACACCTGGCGGACGAAACCGGTTGGAGCCGCAAACGCCTCTGGTCCCGCTTCCGCTCCCAACTCGGCATCACCCCCAAACGAGCCGCCCAACTCGTCCGCTTCGACCACGCCGCCCACCTCCTCGCCGCAGGCCACTCCCCCGCAACCACCGCCGCGGACAGCGGCTACGCCGACCAGTCCCACCTCCACCGCGAAATCACAGCCTTCGCAAACACGACCCCCACAGCCCTGGCCGCCGCCCCTTGGCTAGCCATCGACGACATCGCCTGGCCAACAACCTCAGTCAGGTCTTGCTCTTGCGTGTCCTCGGCTTGCGAGTGGCGGGATGCGAGCCGTTGCCGTTTCCCTCGGACTCGGGCTCGGCCGCGAACGGAATGAACGGCATGGTCAGCGGGAGAGCCGCCAGCCGCATCAGGAGCAGAACGTTGTCGTCACCGGCGGTCTTGTTGAGCCGGAGGCGACCGCAGTTGATACACCGGTGGATGAGAACCCAACGGCCCTCGCCGCGGACCGTGACCGCGATCGGCTCCATGCCACCGGCGCAATCGGCCTTGCGGTCACCCGGGACGTTGCGGTCGAGATGACGCGACCACAGGCAGCTCGGGCAATGGTTGCGATGGGTGGTTCCGGGGGCGTCGAGCGAAACCTCTACGCCGCAGTGCTCACAGCTGAACGAACGTGCGAATGCCAAACCAAAGAACCTTTCAGAGAAAAGCTACGGGACAAGACACACATGGGCTTCCCTCCTTCCGGTCCGCGCCGGCTCATCCAGCGCACCGCCCACAGCAGACCAGCACCCGTCCATCAGTGTCAATCGATTAACTGCCGAGTCCCATGAAGCTTGATCTCATCGGACGGTAGAAAGACAGAGTGGCAACCAGGAGCAACACACAGGCCCTGGCCGATGAACTGACGCGACGAATCCCTGCTCTGCTGGGAGAACACGGACTCCCCGGCATCGCGATCGGGATCTGCAACCCGACGTCGGTCCTGTGCCTCACCCAAACGCCACCGACCTACGCCAACATCAGACTCCACCCACACTGAGCCCGGTGGAGTTGCCCCCCGGGTTTCGAGAGGGCAACTCCACAGCCGGGACGCCAACCCGTCAACTCGGGTCGGCTCGAGCTAGTGGCGGGTCACTGCGGCGTAGGCATCGACGATGCCATGGCCGTAGAAGCCGTTGAAGTTCCGCGTGCCCTCGCAGAGCGCGTTGAACTCGGCCGGCCGCCCTTCGTTGGTGTAGATCTGCAGCGGCGGGTTCGGGCACGCCCGGGCCTGCGCCGTGTCCATCAGGATCCGGCCGACCTTGTCCGGGTTCATCCCGAAGTCACCGTGGCTCTTCTTGCCGTACTGGCTGACGATCAGCGCGGCCACACCGGTGGCGTGCGGCGACGCCATCGACGTGCCCTGCAGCACGAAGTAGTACCCGCACTTGGTGTACTCCGTGACGCCGGCCGGGCACTGCTTCTGCGCGCCGGCCGCGACCCCGGCCGGCGTGATCTTGCCGGCTGCGTCGACCAGCCCGGCGACCTGCAGCGCGTTCACCGGGTACGTCGACAGGATCAGGTTCTCGTTGGTCCGGAACTGCGGCGTCCCGAAGAAGTCGCGGAACCATCCACCGGGCGCGGACACCTCGATCTGCTCCAGGCCGTAGTTGGAGTAGTCGGCCTTCGTCGTCGACGGTCCGAGTGCCGACACACCGATCACGTGCGGACCCTCGACCGGCAGGTCGACACAGGTCGCGTTGTCGATCGGGCGCGGGTACGCAGTGTTCAGCGGGAAGTCCGGGCTGCTGATATCCGTGCGCGGCTTGCCGAGGTCCTCGTGGTTGTTGCCGAGCGAGCCGACCAGCGTGACGCCGTGGTTGTGCGCGTAGTTCAGCGCCCGGTTCATCGCCCGGATGATGGTGCGCTGCTCGGCCTGTGCCTCCGGGCTGTCCGCCGGGTTGGCGGTGCAGTTGTAGAGCCACGGGTCAACGTAGAACGACATGTTTACGACGTCGAGTCCGACGTCACCGGCGTACGTGAGTGCGTCCGTGACTGGGCCGAGGAACAGGAAGCCGCTGTCCTGGCCGCCGCGAATCTCGACCAGCGTCACGTTCGGCGCGACGCCGGAGACGCCGACGCCGTTGACCGCGGCACCGATCGTGCCGGCCACGTGGGTGCCGTGACCACTGTCGTCCCAGCCGACCGGGTCGACACAGCCGCGGAACTCGCACACGCCGTCGATCTCCGGGATGTCCGGTGCGAAGTTGCGGGACAGCTTCCAGTCGAAGTTCGGCGCGATGTCCGGGTTGCGGGCATCGATGCCGGAGTCGAGCACGCCGACCTTGACCGACTTCTTGCCCGGCTGGACCTGGCGCGCCAGGTCGGAGCGAACCATCCGCAGACCCCACAGTTGCGCGTCGAGCGGGTCCATCCCGACGGTCTTCTTGACCTTCGCGGCCCCGGCCTTGCCGGTCCCGCCGTTCTCGCGCTCGACAGTGCGCGGCTTCTGCTGCGGCACCGTGCCGATCGGCCGGCTGCGGGCCGCGCCCGCGACGGCGCTCGAGGCGGACACGCGGGTGACGAACCCCGATGCGGCCGCGCGCACGGTCAATGTGCCCAGATGCGCATTCTCCTTGACCACTTCACCGCCGGCGGCCTTGACCGCCGCGATGGCCTGGTTACGGTCCGCCCCCGCCTCGAGCAGGACCAGGTACTCGGTGTCTCCACCAGTGACTCCGGCACCGGCTGTGACCGGTACCGCGAGCGTGGCGGCGACCGGGGCGATCGCCCCGGTCACCGCGAACAGACTTCTCCGGACGTCTCTCACGAGGATCCCTCCCTGGAGCGTGACTGTGACGGGGCTCACGCTAAAGCGGGGCACGGAGACCGAGAAGGCGACGACGTTGTCAGGCTTCGAAGCAAACGACTGACCCTCGTGTCACGCCGCTGGACAGGTGACAAGCGGATTCCACATCTCGAAGGTGCCGGCCGGGTTGTGTTTCCAGACCCAGACGTGCAGGGAATAGAACGCCGGCAACCCGAACCGGTTCGGCTCGCTCGTCAGATTGAACGCCTGCCCGAACAGTCTGGGCGGCGATGAGTGTGTGGCGTCCCACGCAGCCTTGATCACGACGTACTCGACGGCCGCGAGCCGGAGGGTGCCGTCGTGGGTAGGCGCGTAGACGAGCGCCTCCGGCTGATTGGGCACGATGGCGGGATCGCCGACCAGCGTGGAGTTGGCCCAGTGAACGCCCATGCCCCCCATGCCGGGCATGTCGATGCAGGCGATTCCTTGGGTATCGGTGAGCAAGGCGTACTTGTGCTGCTCTGCGACGGCGATGCTGTGGTATTTCGCCGTGGCCTGCCGTAGCGACGCCAGACCGTGCTGCGGATGAGCTACGGCAGCGGATGAAGCGGTGGCCGTGAGCGCAATCGTGGCCAGAGCCGATCCGATGGCCAGCCTGATGTTCATCTCGAGCCCCCTGCCTGAGCATGTGGATGGCACGAGGATGCGCGGCGGAGACCGTGTACGGCGTCGGTGCGAGTCCCCCACTTTGGGGTCAGGCGACCCCTATCTTGGCGGTCGTTCGTTGACCCGGGGCTCGGGCGGTTCCTAGCGTGACAGCATGGCGCTGATCGAGCGCGGTCCCCAGTTGGCCGCACTGTCGCAGTATCTCGAGGACACCCGGGACGGATCGGGTGTTCTGGCTCTGGTGGCAGGCGAAGCCGGTAGCGGCAAGTCGGCACTCGTCTCGGATTTCCTTGCGGACGTGGCGGTTCGGGTCGTCGCGGGCTCGTGCGACGGGTTGTCGACGCCTCGGCCGCTCGGGCCGCTGATTGACATCGCGGCGCAGCTCGAGGTCGACGCCACGCTCCCCCGCGATCAACTGTTCGCGGCGATTCTCGACGCGCTCACGCGGCAGTCGACCATTGCGCTGGTGGAGGATCTGCATTGGGCCGACGACGCGACGACCGACTTCCTGCTGTATGCCGGGCGCCGTCTGGACGAGCTGCCCACGATGCTCATCGTGACGTATCGCGACGACGAGATCAGATCGAACGCGATGCTGACCCGATCGATCGGCGAGTTCGCCCGGTTGGGCGTCGTACGGCGGGTGCCGGTCGGCCCTCTGTCCGAGTCGGGTGTGGCTGCCTTGGTCACCGATTCCGGCCTCGATCCCGCTGAGGTGTTCCGACAGACCTCGGGCAATCCCTTCTTCGTCACCGAGTGCCTCGCGGCCGGATCGAGCAAGCCCGGCACGATCCGCGACGCCGTACTCGCCAGGGCAGCCCGGCTGCCGGTCCGCGGCCGTGGCGTTCTGGAGGTCGCCTCGCAACTGGGCCTGCGGTTCGAGGCGGATCTTCTCATCGAGGCTGGTGGCGCTGATGCAGGCGGTGTCGACGAGTGCGTCGCGCAGGGCATGTTGATGACGTTGGGGACCGAACTCGGATTCCGCCACGAGTTGTCGCGAGCAACCATCGCCGACGAGATCCCGCCGATCCGGCGGGCCACGGTGAACCGGGCGATCCTTCGAGCGCTCGAGCAGCGGCGTGGCGTCGACGTCGCGCGGCTGGCCGGCCATGCGGCGGCGGCCTACGAGACGGATCGCGCCTTCGGCTACGGCCTGCGGGCGGCTCAGCGCGCGGCCGATCTCGGGTCACACCGCGAAGCCGTCCACCACTACCGGACCGCGCTGCGGTTCGCCTCGCCTCAACCCGCGACCGAGCGCGCCGCGCTGCTCGATGCGCTCGCGGCCGAATGTATGGTCACCGACCAGATGGACGAGGCCCTAACGGCGGCCGAGGAATCACTGCAGCTGTGGAACGAGATCGGTGACCCGATCAAGGTCGGCGCGGCTCACATCGCCCTCGAGTACATCGCGTGGTACCTCGGACGAGGCGACGTGGCACTTGAGCACGCCTCCGCCGCCGTCGCCGTACTCGAACCTCACGGGCCGACCGTCGAGCTGGGTCGAGCTCTGACGGGTGCGGGCACCTTCGAGGTGGATACCGGAGACCCACAACACGGCCTCGCGACCCTTCGACGCGCGTTGGAGATCGCCACCTCGGCAGGCGACCCGTACAACGAGTCGAACACGCTCAACTCCATCGGCTGGGCGCTGGCCTACTACGGCGACGTCGAGAGCGGAGTCGCCCACCTCGAGCAGTCCCTGCAGGATGCGCTGAAACACGGCTTCGGCCACCTGAGCGGACGGGCCTATGCGAACCTCGCGACCGTCCTCGCCGACAACGACCGGTTCGACAGCGCCGCCGCCGTCATCGCCGACGGGCTGCGGCATGCCGAGGACCACGACCTGACCCTGCGATGGGTGTGCATCACCTCGGTGCTGGCCGACGTGGAGCTGAGACGCGGCCGGTGGGACGACGCGCTCGCCGACGCCTGGGGCGTCCTGCAACGAGCCGGAACGATGGCGGTCGGACACATCCCAGCGCTGACCACCATCGGCACGATCACCATGCGCCGCGGCGATCCGGACGCCCATTCCACGCTGCTGGAGGCGATGCAGCGCGCCGAGTCCACCGAGGACATGCAGCGGATCGTCCCGGTCGCGTTGGCGCTGGCCGAGGAAGCGTGGCTGCACCGCGACCTGCACAGTGCCCGCAGCTCGATCAGAAGCGTGCTCAACCGGAACGACAAGCCGCTCACCGTTCAGCATCGGGGCCAGCTGACCTCCTGGGCGACACGACTCGGCGACCCTCACGACGTACCCGTCGGCACACCGTCCCAGCTTGCCCTCGAGATCAACGGCGACTGGCAGCAGGCCGCTGACGCCTGGCACGCACTCGATCGGCCGTACGAACAATCCCTGGCACTGATCGAGGCCGGCGCACCAAGCGCGCTGGCCCACGCGTTCGACATCCTCGACCGTCTCGGTGCCCGTCCTGCCGCGACGCTCGCTGCCGAACGATTGCGGGGCCTGGGTGAACGAGTGCCCCGCGGGCTGCGACCAAGCACCCGCGGCAACCCAGCCGGCCTCACCTCCCGCGAGGTCGAGGTCCTCCAGCTCGTTGCCGACGGCCTGACGAACGCAGAGATCGGCGCTCGACTCTTCGTCTCGGACAAGACCGTCGAGCACCACGTCTCCCGGATACTCGGCAAGCTCGGCGTCCCCAATCGTCGCGAAGCCGCGAAGACGGCTCAGCAGCTGGACCTCCCCACGCCATAGGCGCGCGGCATGCTCCCGCCGGCGGCCCCGCCGTATCTGCGCGGTGCACAGATACGGCGCTCCACGATTCAGTGGGCCAGCCGGTTGCGACGGCGGTACAGCCACATCACGCCGCAAGCGACGCCCGCTCCGCCGAGCGCAGACGCCCCGGCCTGAACAACCTCCAGCCCAGACTCGCCCGACGACGCCGCGACAGTGCCTGAGGACTCCGCAGGACTCACCGGATAAGACGAGTCGTACGCCGGATAGTTCGGAGGCTCTGGATCGCGCGGGACGACCACGGCCGGCGGCGGCTCTTCCTTGACCGGGTCCCTTGCCCATGCCTCACTCGAGGTAACCGCGGCCGCGCCCACCACGAGCGCGAACACGGCGACGGCTGAACGCCTGCTGTCCATGGCTGTCTCCCCTTCTGGTGCTACTGCTGCGGTGGAATTTCCCCTGCCCATACGGTCGATCCGCCGCCCAGGCAACCGCATCGGGGACACCCCCTCAGATCAGCAGCGCGACCCCCAAACTTCGCAAACTGCCGACCGGCGCCCAGGGCGGCTCAGAACGTCGGCGCTCAAGCCGGCACACCGCGTCACACTCGCGGCCGTGACACATTCTTGATGAGCCACGACGCCAGCGGGCGCAACTGCGAGAAGGCAGCGAGTACCCGATCCGCCGCGGTCGGGGTGTGAATCCATTCCTCGCAGCCGAGCGGCCGGGCCGCGATAACCGACCTGTGCCGCAACAGCTTCGCCCGCGGATGGTCAGCGGGATACCCGCGCAGCGGCCGCTTCAGCAGGTCGCCCGACACCACGAACCCCTCCCGCTCAAGACCCCGAACGATAGCGACCAGCCGCGACCCGGAACCGGGATCCGCCACCGCTGCCCGGTACCGCTCGATCTGCGCCGACGGCGCGTACCACCACGCCACGCCAACCTCAAGGCCGTCCAGATCGAACCGAACTCCCAGTTCGATGTTCCGAGCCAGCCGAACGATCGCGTTCTGCCGCTGCCAGGCCTGCAGCAGCACGTCGCCGTACCCCCAGACAGCAAAATCCTCGTACTCCGGATCCGCGTCGGCCACCACATTCATCAACTCGACCATCGGCCGCCGAACCAGATTCTCCCGGTCCCGCCGACACCGCCGCCTGACCTCAACCGAAGGATCACCCTCAAGCTGCAACAACACATCAAAAGCACCCCTCGGCCATCCCCCGAAACCCTGCGGCTGCGGTGCCGTCATCGTCACTCCTTGTTCGTAGGCGGCTCGGTGAAGTTAGCTCCCGCGCATCCGGCGTGTCTATCGGCATCGCTACAGCCGGTCCGGGCGGTTCTGTCGGACCCTGGTGCGACGATGACGTCATGAGCTTCCCCATCCAGGGCAGTGCGACCACCCCCGTGCTCGAGATCGGCTACGAGGCGGCCGGCGAGCCGAGCGCGGACGGCGTTCCGGTGATCCTCCTGCACGGCTTCCCCTACGACGTACGCGCGTACGACGAGGTGGCAGACGAACTCGCGGCGAGCGGCCGGTACGTCCTCGCCCCCTACCTGCGCGGCTACGGCCCAACGAGGTTCCGCGATGCCCGGACCACGCGCTCCGGGCAGCAGGCGGCGATGGGCCAGGACCTGCTGGACTTCATGGACGCGTTGGAGATCGACCGGGCCGTCGTCGCGGGCTACGACTGGGGCGGCCGGGCCGCATGTATCGCCGCAGCCCTGTGGCCGGAGCGCCTCACGGGCCTGGTCACCTGCGGTGGCTACGCGATCCAGGACATCGCGAAATCCGGCGAACCCGCGCCCGCCGAGATCGAACTGAAGCTCTGGTACCAGTACTACTTCCACTCCGAACGCGGCCGACGCGGCCTGACCCGCAACCGCGATGAGCTGTGCGCCCTGCTCTGGCGCGACTGGTCGCCGACCTGGACCGCCTCCGCTGCCGCCTACCCCGCCACCGCGCCCAGCCTGCACAACCCGGACTTCGTCGACGTGGTGATCCACTCCTACCGCCACCGTTACGGCCTGACCGAAGGCGATCCGCGCTACCAGCAACTGGAGGCCGCACTCGCCGCACTACCGAAGATCGCCGTCCCTACCATCATCCTCGTCAGCGAGGCCGACGGCGTGACCGGTCCAGCCGGCCTCGACCACGGTCCGCACTTCACCGGACCCTGCGAGATCCGCTCACTGCCGGGCATCGGCCACAACGTGCCACAGGAGGCGCCAACCGCCTTCGCCAAGGCGGTGCTGAGCCTACCCACGAAGTGATTGAAGACCACTCCGGCTGCCGGATGCGGCGAGAGACAGCTTCCTCGCCGCGCCGGCAGCTAACAACAGATCAGACCAGCTTGGTCAGGAAGATCTGCTGCGTATGGTCCCGCTGCGTTCGCGTCGCGCCACGGTCACTGGTGAAGACCACGATGCCCCGATGCACCGCCGGCCACGTGTTGTTGCCACGGTGGCTCACCTGCGTGGCGGCAGACCAGCCGGTCTTGGCGTCGAGGGTGGCGGTGAAGACCTTCCAACGCCAGTCCGCCGAACGAGAGTCGTACCAGACCGCGCGTACCGTGCCGTCGGGATCCACGCCCAGCTTGGCCCGCTGACTCATCGCGCTCGGAGCGAGGGCGACCTGCTCGAACGCGGTCCAGGTGGCGCCGCCGTCGGTGGAACGGCTGGCTCGGAGCGCGAGGTTGGCTCCGGAGCTCCGCAGCTCGCCGCTCTCCCAGATCGCGACGAAGTCGCCGTTCTCGTCCACGGTCAGGCCCGGGTGCCGGTCAGACCGATCGGTGACCTTGCTGACCTGGACCGGGCTGCTCCAGCTGCCGCGCGGTGACGTGCGAGCCGACGCGAGAATCTGCCAGTTGTCCGGATCCGTGCCACCGCCGGCCGGCTGGCCCGCCGGAGGAGTGTGGCCAGTCCACAGCGGGTCGGGGTCGTAGCGGTCGTCCTGCCAGCTGATCACTGCTTCGCCGCCGTCCGCGACGGCGATGACCGGGAACAGCGAGGCGGGATAGCGCGGAGAGCGCGCGTCGGTGGGCACTCCGGGGCTGGTCGTCTTGCCCGCTGCGGAGATATTCACCCCGGCTGCGTCGATGCCGATGACCTGCGCAAAGACATCGAACGCGCCGTCACTGTTGTCGGACCAGGCGACCAGTGGGTGCTTGCTGTCGATCAGCGCCAGCGCAGGATGAATGGCACGACCGTCGCCCTTGCTGATCTTGTCCGCAGACTTGAACGAGCTGCCGCTGTTGGTGCTGTGCGCCAGCAGGATTACCGGCTGATGCGGCTGCTCGTTACCTTGTTCGTCCTCCCACACCACCCACACATCGTCAGCGGTCGCGGCCACGCGCGGGAACCGCGCCGTCCCCGAACCGGACAGGGTGATGGACCTGGTGACTTTGCCCTTGTGGTTGATTCGGCGGTAAACCACCTTGCTGGCATGGTCCTCGTGCACCTCGGCTACGACGTGTACGACGTCGCCTACGACAGCCACATCGGAGAAGCCGGTGAAAATGCCTACGTCGCCGGTGACCAGCATCGCCTGGTCGTCCGTGGTGTCGGCGGCCGGGAGCGCGATCGCAGGCTGGGGGCCGGCCGGAGCACCGACCGACACGAAGATCGGTGAGGTGGCGCCACGGAGCTGGTCCGGCAGGTTCGGGTCGGCCTCGCTACCGGAGGCGCCACCGGGCGAACGAGCCTCGACCCGGTACCAGTTGTGCACCAGGCCGTGGAGCCGGAGCGGCAGCTCGAACGTCTCGCTGGCCCGCACCGGCCGGAACGTCGCGATCGGACCCGCCGAACGGCCCGGGCTCGCGTAGACGAGGACGCTAGTACCCTGGCCACCCTCGACCTTCACGCGCAGCGTTGCGTCCTCGGACAGCCTGCGGCCGTGTACGACGACCTCGTCGCCGCCGATCGCCTCGAACTCCCCGTCGCCGTCGACGTCCGCTTCGATCGTGAGGACCGGTCCTGTGATCTTCTGCGAGACAGTCGTCCGTCCGCCTCGGAACCCGTCGAGGATGCCCTGGACCGAGCGCTCGGCCGCGAACACATGGGTGGTCGGCATGCCGGGCGAGTCGATGGCCCACAGCTCGCGGAAGTGGCAGTCGCTGGCCGCGGCGACACCGAAGCGGAAGCCGGCGTTCCAGCGGTTCTCGGCGTACTCGATCTCCACGTCCGGGTCACTGGCGACGTTGAGCACCTCGACCAGGTCCGCGCCCTGGACGCTGGCATTGTCGTTCGGGCCTGCGGCCCGGGTGTACTCGCCGTCGTCGGGGTGGGCCTGCGACCACACCGCGCCCTGGGCATGCGCGTCCCAGACCGACTGCTGCACATGACGAAAAGCCGGCGAACCGGGCGGGTTGGCGCCGTCCACGATCACATCGACGTTGCCCAACACAACGGCGTGTGGCGAACCGTTGGCCTCCTCGCCCGGGAGCAGCAGCAGTGCGGACGATTTCCACTGAGGGTCCCAGACCTGGTCGTACGTCCGGTGGTCGGTCAGCGGCATGAAGTCGAGGCCGGTCCGCTCGCCCTGCGCGATCTGGTCCCCGACAGGCAGATTGCCGGGCAGGGTCTGCTTGGATGTCTGCCGAGGCCCGCTGCCATCCGACGAGTGGTCGTCGTGGACGTGAGTATCCCCCGCCAGCCACAGACCTGTGGGAACCTTGGCTCCGTTGGCTACTCCGGCCGCCGGCATCGCCTCGGTCGCCTCGAGCGCAGGCCCAGCGGCCGCCTGGGCAGCGCCTGCCCCGAGACCGGCCACAGCGACCGAAGCACCAGCTGCGATCACGAACCGCCGACGAGTCAGGCTGGCGAAGTCCGAACCGTCGGACTCCCTTGGTGTCTCCATAGTGCGATCTGGACCTTTCCTCAACAAGTAGTTGATGAGGAAACTAAGCGTCTCTGCGCGCCACAGAATGAACAGACCACCAATGACTCGCGCTGATCAGTGGAAGAACACACACGGGGTGCGACTCCGTCATCCCTGCCATACCTGGAATCGCCTGGTCCCAGGCTGCTGTAGCGTCGCCGAAGAGTTCGGGTCCACGAACACGCTGGAAGGGAAACCCAGGATGGCCAGCTCGGGAACACCGGACCCGACGGAGGGTTCGGGCACGACCTGGTGCTCTGTGGCTGCGGCGCAGTACGAACCGCGGCGGTAGCCCCAACTCGTCGGCGGCAACCGGCAGGGTCCGGCGCTCGCCGGGGGATGCACCGGCGGTAGCCCGGGGTGGGTGGCGGCATGCGTAGCAGCGACAAAGCAGCTAATTGCTGATGGCAATCTTTCCGGAGGTGCCGAACAGCGGCCGTCAGCAGGTATTGGGATAGATCTGCAGCAGAGCTGACTTGGACTGCGTCCACTGCTTGTGCGGGGCCGTACGTCGGCAGCCTTCCCGCGAGGACGGCGGTGTCGCCGAAGAAGTGCGTGGCGATCGTTGCTCCTTACGTCGACATCATCCATTCCCTTGTGAGGCGGTGAGGCGTATCAGTCGTCAGGGCCCGGGCCTCTTATAGGTGAGAAGGATTGGCTCGAGACGGTCGGCACGTAGGTGGTGCTGACGAGTGGAGGCGCGACCATGGCGAATCTCCTCGATCCGCCGACCGGCGGACTCAATGACAAAACAGATGTCTCCTTTCATTACTGGCGCCGGGTGTTCTGGCTCGTCGTGGGCGTCATCGGCTTCGGAGTTCTCGCAGTACTTCTCCGCGGTCTTGGCGGAAACGACGCGTGGCAGCAGGCGGTCTGGGGCACGCTCCTCGTGATCTCCGCCTTGTTGATCCTGGTTGTCCTGCTCGGGGCGGCTCAGCTGCCGAAAGGCCGGCTCCCCGCCCGGATCGAGCCACTCCTCGAGCGCATCGCGGAGCGGCGCAACCGGCTCGTCGGGCTGCGCTGGCTCGCACTGATCCTCGCTACGGTTGTCGCCGCGCACTTCAGCAACACCGCGAGTCTCAAGGGTCAGACGAAGTCGATCGTCGAGATCGAGCTCGCCGGCAGCAGCAAGGCGTGGACTGCCTGCGCGTGCGACGACGCCTTCGCGACAGCCGTCCACCAAGACTTCTGGTTCATCGCCGCCTACGTTCTCCTGCTCGGTTTTCTGGCGTTGTGGGCCGGCGCGTACTTCCGGCTGCCCGCGCTGCGCCGGGCGCGCGCTTCCGTCGTGATCGCGGTCCTCGTAGCCGGCGCCCTGGACGTCGTCGAGGACATCCTCATGCTCACCGCGGGATCGTCGGACCAGGCGTGGCGGTTCGTCGCGGTCTGCGCGTGGGCGAAGTTCGCCTTGCTGCTCATCGCCATCGTCTACATCATCGCCGGCGCGTTCGCTTGGTGGTCAACGCCCCGCTGGGTGCGGCTCGCCTCCTGGGCGCTGCCGGAGTACGCCCGCAAGTCGGCGGACGAGGTGGCCAAGACGCCACCTTCGGAGAACGTCACCCCGGCCGCGGAAGGTACCCAGACGAAGCGCGCCGAGCCTCCGGCGGAGACTGCGAGGCACGGCATTGCCCTTTCCGGGGGCGGCATCCGGGCATCGTCGATCAGTCTCGGCGCGCTCCAGGTGCTCGACGACGACGTACTGCGCTGGTCCGAGGCGCGCGCGGTCACCGCTGTGTCAGGCGGGGCGAACATGGCGGCAGGCTGGAGCATCTCGCGGTCGAGCTACGAGACCGCGGGGCCTGGGAACACCGACCGACCAGAGTCCGTCGGCGGGAACCCTGATCGAGTACCGCCTGGCGAACTGGAGCCTGTTCCGTGGGAGCGGCAGGCGAGTGGGTTGCCCACCCTCGAGGAGCGCCATCTCGTCGACAATCTCGGCTACCTCGCGTCGAACCAGCCTCGAGGATCCGGCACCGACCCGGCCGCCACTGACGCCACCAGGACCGCCGGCCCCGAGAGCGAGCAGTCCTCCGGCAAGGCGTCGTACCGTCCCGCGGTCTTCGCGACGGTCGTCGCCGGGCTGACCGTCAATGCGGTGGTGCTGATGAGCATGCTCTGGGCGATCACTCGGCCGGTGGGTTGGGCGCTGCGCGAGCTCTCGGCCCAAGACGGCGACCTGCACCGGGGAACGATGCATCAGCTCGTCACGGAACATTCGCTCGCGCTGCCAGGGATCGTCTTCCTGGTCGTCGGATTCGCCGCCCTGATGCTCTGGGTGCTGGCCGGCCGGCTCCTCGTCGGTCCTGCCGAGCAGCAGCAGTGGGCGCGCGTCACACTGCGGACGCTGAGGATGGCGACGTACGGCGGCCTCGCACTCGGGGCGTTGCTCGCAATGGTTCTGTGGGGCTTCGTCGAACTGGTCGGCGCGGTGGCGTATCTGTCGTTGCCCGCGCTGATCGCGACGGTCGCGGCCAGCGCCGGTGTGATCGGCTCGGTCGTCCGCATTCTCCGGAAGCCGGCTGCGCGCTTCGCGCCGATGCTCGGCGGCCTTGCCTTCCTCGTGGTCGCGCTGGGTCTGACAGCGCTGGCGACGTGGACCTCGGCCAAGCACGGGGTGAGTTGGTCTGCTCATGGGCTGATCAGCTGGCAGTCCGGCTGGAACTGGGTTGCCGCGCTGGTGCTTGTCGCGATCGCACTCGTCGGACCGAGCCCCGAAAGCTGGTCGCTGGCGCCCTTCTACCGAGGCAAGTTGCGCCTCGCCTACGCGACCTACCGAACCCGGGACGCGCAGGACAAGGAACATGTGCACCAGTACGTGAACGACAACATCGCCCGTCAAGACCGGACCAAGCGTGAACCGGGACTGTTCGCCTTCAATGGAGACGACGCAACGGTACGCACGCCGCTGGTGGTGTGCACGACCAGCACCGTCACCTCGCGGGCGGTCCGCACCCACTACGGCACCCCGGCTCTCAGCGTGACGTTCGACCCCGACCGGACGACTCTGCACCTGCCCCAGGACGGAAGCGGCAACATGCTCGAGTTCGCCGCATCCACGCGCGTGATCGACCGGCTCGGCAACAAACTGCGCAAACGCGTTACCACCATGATGGCGGTCGCCATCTCCAGCGCCGCGGTCTCGCCGGCGATGGGCCGGTTCCGAATCGGGCCGACCAGCATGCTGCTGACGTTCTTCAACATCCGGCTCGGTGTGTGGATCGCCAACCCACGTTTCGTCACTCAACTCAAGGCTGCCGGCCTGGAGGACGTTGACGACCTGTCCTATCCACACACCGGCCTCGGCTATCTGTTCAAGGAGTTCTTCGGGATCCACGACCTCGACGACCCCTACCTCTACCTGACCGACGGCGGACACTGGGAGAACACCGGACTCGTCGAGTTGCTTCGCATCAACGAAATCACCGAGATCGTCTGCGTCGACGCCGACTCTGGTCCTGGCGACGCGACAAGCTCGCTCGGCAAGGCCATCGCGATCGCCCCCAGCGAGTGCGACATCCGGATCGACATCAGTCTCGACCCCCTTCGGGCGGCGCCCAGCGCTTCCCGAGTCCCGGCGTACGCGCCCCGCACCGTCAACATCGGGTTCTTCACCAAAGGCGCGGGCTTCTTCACCGAGAAGACCCGGGTCGGTGTGCTGTGGTACGCCAAGCCCGGCCTGGCCAAGGAGATGCCCGCGGCACTGCTTGCGTTCCACGAGCGCTACCCGAGTTATCCGCGGGAGAGCACCTTGAACCAGTTCTTCGACACGGCAAGCTTCGTGGCGTACCGCGACCTCGGCCGTTACAACGCCGCCCAGATCCTGCTGGCGCGCCGAAAGCTTCAGGAGGCCCTGACCGAACTCCTGGCCATCAACGACCCCGCTCTGTTGGAAAAAAAGCTGTCAGAAATGGCCCGCGACCCGAACACCCACTGGACCGTCACGGAACTCTCCCGCGCCGCCCACAGCGCCGTACGTCCCGGCGCCACCGACACCGCCCCCCAGATCGCAGCCTACTGCCACGCAGTCCAGACCTCCCTGGTCTCCACCTGACCAGCAAACTGGCCGTGCTCCAGGAAGTACCGCGCCGACGCGGATCACGTCACAGGAGTGCCGCCGACGGGTGTGGGGCGTTGGTTCCTGCGCGAGGCTGCGCGGTTGGCGATCACTGCCGTTGTGGTGCCGGTGGCTGCGAAGAGTACGCCGAGCGCGATCCAACCTGGCGTGCCGTGGTCGATCGCGCTTGTGGTGACGACGGATGGGCTGAGCATCAGGGCGAGCGCGTAGCCCGTTTGGCTGAGGCCTTGGTAGGCGCCCGCGCGAGCAGGGTCGGCGAGTTCGAAGGCCATGGTCCAGCCTCCGGCCTCGCCCTGTGTCTCGGCCGCGGAGGCGGCGAGCGCGGCGAGGAGCAGGACAGCTGTTGCTGCTGCGGCGCCGAGGTACCCCGCGCTGGCGAAGAGCAAGCAGGCGACGAGCAGGAACAGACCTGCGCGTCGTACCGACCGCCCGGCGGTGCGCAGGTTGTGTGCACCGCGGGAGGCGCGGACCTGGAAGAGAGCCACATAGGTGGTGTTGACCAGCAGGAGCGCTGAAACGACGACCGTTGGGGCATCTGTGTGGTCCGCGACCCACAGCGGTATCCCGACCGACGTCAGTCCGAACTGGATCGCGAGTACGGCGTTGAGGATCGTCGACACGACGTACGTACGATCGCGCAAGGGGGAGCGTCCACGCACGGATGTCGCGGCGCCGTCGGAAGCATCCATGCGTGCCGCCAGTCCAGCGACCCTGCGGCGCAGGCCGATCAGTGGCAGTGTGCCGAGCATTGTGACCGCGCCGACGAGAACCACGGTCAGGCGGTACGCCGATGTCGTGTCGACCATCAGAGCGAGTCCCGCGAGCAGACTGCCGCAACCGATGAAGACGTTCATCACCACACGCAGCCTGGCGCGGACAGTGACCCGCTCGGGGCCGACGTACCACCGGGCAAGCAATGTCACCTGGGCGGTGCTCTGCAGGCCGCGCGTCGCGGAAACGCAGGCCGCGATCAGGACGAAGCTGACAACGTTGCTGGCGAAGGCATACGCCAGCAGTGAGGCTCCGTTCGCGGCTAGCGTCCATTGCTGCAGCCGATCTGCACCGTATCGGTCGCTCAGCCGCCCACCGACGTACGACGCCAGGACGCCAACCCCTCCGGCAGCGGTGAGCCCGATCCCGACGACGGCTGGAGACAGCCCGACTCCGCGGGTGAAATAGAGCGCGCTGACGGCGAAGAACATGCCACGGGACAGCGACAGCGCGGCCACGGCGGAGGCGAGCGCGCGCTCGATGGGATCGCGGAGGAGCTCAGGCACGCGACAGTTCTCGCATCCGGTGGCTGGCGGTACCAGCGATGTAGCGTATTGCTTCATGATCGAGTACGAACTCGCGGGCAACGATCTCGGCGAAGTGCGGTTCGCGATCTCACCGCTGCATGAGTTGATCCTGTCCCTGCGGACCCTGCGCGACCCCGGCCGGTTCCCACTGCAATTGCCCTGGCTGCGGGCCACCGAGCCGGCGCGCGCCGGGCTCGATCTGGATCTGCTCCGCGCCCTGACGAACGAGTCGCTGTGGACGCCGGACTTCCTCACCCCACGGCCCTACAGTCCGCTGGCAAGGATCGAGGACGAGCTGTCGACTCTGACAAGCACCCCGGCCGGCGTCGTACGCGCGGACCTCGCGGAGATCCATCCGGCCACGCTGCCGTCGGTGCTTCAAGGTCGACCGGCCAGGGTGCTCAGCCGTGTGCTGGCGGCGCTGCGGGACTACTGGCAGGCCTGTTTCGAGCCGTACTGGGCGCGGATGCGGACAGTGCTCGAGGCCGACGTCGTCTACCGCGGCCGAGTCATGGCGCACACCGGTCTCGCGGCGATGTTCGCCGACGTCGACCCGCATGTCCGCCTCGACGGCACCGTCCTCCGGATACGTCTGCGCAGCGACCTCTCCTACCGGACCTCGACCGCCGGCCGCGGACTGACGCTTACTCCCTCGCTCTTCAGCCGACGCGGGTCGGTGCCGATCTCCCCCGGCGAGCCGCCGCACCTCATCTATCCGGCACGCGGCCTCGGAACGCTCTGGGAGACCGAGACAAGTACCCCGTCAACCGCCCTGATAGGCCTGATCGGCCGCGTCCGGGCCCGGCTACTCGGCCTGCTCGAGACCCCGACGTCGTCCACCGAACTCGCCGTACGCCTCAACGTCACACCGACCGCAGTCAACCAACACCTACGCGCCCTGCGCGCAGCCGGCCTACTGATCTCGGCCCGCCACGGCCGCTCAGTCCTCTACCGCCGCTCAGACCTCGGCGACCGCCTAATCCGTGGCACGTAAACACAGTTTGCCGCCCTCAACCGGCCGACCCGCTCCATGACCGCAACCACGTCAATCGGCAACACACCCGCATGAGTTGACACCACTTCGCACCACAAGCCGCACCACGAGGTGCGGCGCGGCAAGGGCGGAGGGCATCCGCCGCGTACCGTTGGAAGTCCCCCAACGTGTGGTGTCATCCTCTGACCTGCACGGGACAGGTGCCCCGGCCGGCACTCTGTTCGCTCTACTCTCAGCGCAGGACGGCCGGGCTGTACGAGTACCAGGTGGTGGCCGTCGACGGCAGGTAGGCCTGGTACGTGCGGGCTCGGTTGGTAGTGATCGTGTACGTCGCGAGTCCTGATGAGTTCGGCGTGACGTATGTGAGCGTCCGCCACGGCTTGCCCGGGTCCTGGTACATAAGCAGCATCCGCCCGTGCGAGCGGACGTACTTCTGCAGTCCGGGGCTGTAGTACGTCGCCGACGCGGTGAGCGTGACCTTGGTCCCCCGCCGTACCGCCGACAACCCCGTCACCGACTTGACCTTGGTCAGCGAGTAGCCGGGCAGCAGCTTGACCGGCATTACATGACCCTTCCAATCCAGAGCCGGGCCGCTCGGCGTCCAGGTTTCGGTCGCCCCGAGAGCCGTGAAAGCCACATTGACGGAACAGTTGAGGTGACAGTCGAGCGTGTAGGGCCCGTCTGGCAGTCCGCTCGACGTTCCCGTCCACGTCGCGTACCTCATCTGGGTTGGCCCCGGACAGTTTCCACCCAGCCGAAACGCGACATGCGTATCCTGCCCGCACCCGCATAACCCCCCTCCCCCAGGCAGACGTTGTGAGCGGAGCCTACGCCCAGCGCACCGGGCTGTACGAGTACCAAGTGGTGCCTGCCGCCGACACCGCAGATGCAGAGGGCACGACTCTGGCCGACCTGGTCGATCCGATAGCCCACCGGCATCTGAACCAGGTCGTCAGCCGGTACGCGGCCTTTCGTCATAATGCCCATCAGATCGATCGGCGCAAGCGGGTCGTTACCAAGACCCGGCACCGGAGAACTATGGTCGATCTGGCAGCCCGCCCGAAAAGGACTGGGTCAGGAGCAAGAAGTTGAATGGCACTTGACATAAGGCCGCTCATCGGGCCGCAAAGCGAGGGGGACGGGATCTGCATCTCATGCAGCACTCCCGTCTTGTGGACACGAGCATGTTCCACACAGTTGGCCCCGAACTTGGTCGCCAAGCGTGGCGCGGGCGGGACGGGTGCGGGAGACTTCCTCGATGGCTCCTGAGTACGCCCAAAGTGACCAGTTCCGTGGTGGCCGCATCCACCTGTGCG
>NZ_JBEZYF010000035.1:0-85194 GCF_040638415.1 Kribbella sp. NPDC026596
CGAATTAGTGCCTTGACGGCACACTAACCAAGCCGATCACCGCAGGTCAGCGCGACCTGGTCCCCAAAAACCTGTCCAGGTGACCCAAGTCAGGTCAGAACATGGTTGATTGGGAACGGCACCAGGTGGCCGCGGATCGCAAGCGAGCAGAGCTGCAGGCAGAGGTGTCTACGTCTATGCCGCGGGGTTGCAGGAGTGGTCTGGTCAGCTGACCGTGTGCAGCCATGGTTCTTGGAAAATCAACTGGGTTTGGCCGAAGCGCCACCAGGACGACTATGACCCTGACGAAATTGCGAGGAGCGCTGCTGGCACGTACTCCTGCTGGAGGACCGGTCAGAGGCAGCACGTCAGTTCGACACTCGGCCCGACGGTCGACGATGTTGGGCAGGCGCTCGCTGAGCTGGCCGAGTCGCAGAAGATTCGGCTGGTATTGACGCATCGACGATCCAGTAAGTAAACCGCCACCGGCACGCGGGTCGAGCCGACTGAAGTGTCGGCGCTGGCGAGAGGTGTCCGACTCGCTGAGCTGCTGCTGGCGCCACCGGGTCTGCGGTGACCATGGGGCCGCGTGACCACTTCGCCTTGGGCTGGTCAGCATGAGGACAACGGGTTGTTCAGGTGGAATGGTTTGCCTGGAAATTGGCTATAGGTTCGCTCAATTGCTCGATTGAAATGATGGTGGGTCGAAATCGCTTGGGCTGATCGAGAAACTTTGAGGTTGCCCGGTGCATCTAACTGGTGTCCAAAGGGGGGCATCGTGAAATGTATTCACACCATCATCCATATCCGCAATCCGATCCGCACCGCAGTCGCCGTACTGGCGATCGCCGCAGTACCGGCGGGAGCCGTCGCTGTACCTGCGGTCGCCGGCGCCAACGCGACAACGACCGCGACTGCCGCCGGTTGTCCCACCGGCTGGGGTTCATTGCCTGAGGCAAGCACGTACACCGGCCCAGGTCACCTGACGAGCGTCCGGACCGGCCGGCACGCCTGTTTCGACCGGATCGTGTTCGACGTCAAGGGCAAGCCGTCCTGGTTCCGCGTGTTCTACGTGAAGGAGGTGTCCACGGTAGGCGAGGGCCGACCTGTCCCGCTTCGCGGCGGCGCCAAACTCGAGATCATCCTCAGCGTTCCGTCGTATGACAACGTGCACAGCACCTACAACCCGACGAACGTCGACGAGCTGACCAACGTGAGCGGCTACCGAACCTTCCGGCAGGTCGCGACCGCCGGCAGTTTCGAGGGCCAGACAACGATCGGGCTGGGAGTTCGCGCCAGGCTCCCGTTCCGCGTCTTCACCCTCACCGGCCCAGGCGCCACCGGCCGCGTCGTCGTCGACGTCGCCCACAGCTGGTGAACGCCGTGAGATCGCTACGCACCGCGCTCGCAGTCCTCGCAGTCGTTGCGGTGCCGGCGGGAGCGGTCGCTGTCCCGGCGGCCGCCACCGCCGGCACCAGCGCTTCCTGCCCCGCAGGCTGGGGCTCATTGTCCGAGGCAATGAACCGCAGCACGACCGCTGTGTTGACGAACGTCCGGACCGGACGGCACTCCTGCTTCGACCGCGTCGTGTTCGACATCTCGGGCAAGCCGCCCGGATACACCGTGCGCTACGCATCCGAGGTGTTCTACACCCACACCAACCGTCCCATGCCGCTGCGTGGCGGCGCGCAACTCGAGTTCGCCATCGACGGCAACGAGGTCGACGCGACCGGACGACCGGCTTTCCAGCCACCAAACGAGCTGGAGGTTGCCGATGTGACCGGCTACCGCACACTCCGGCAGGTTGCCAGCGGTGGTTCCGCGGAAGGCTTTACGGTGTTCGGTATCGGAGTCCGCGCCCGCCTGCCGTTCCGCGTCTTCACCCTCGCAGGTCCGGGATCAGGCAGCCGGCTGGTCATCGACATCGCTCACCGGTGGTGAATGGAGCTATGCAGCCAAGCGTCGTACTGCCAGATAGGTACATCGTCCGTGCTCCTGAATTGACCGATGCCGAGGGGATCTTCGATCTCAGGTCGGCCTACAACACGGCGGTGGTCGGGTTCGCCGATTGCACGCTGGACGAGGTCGCGGACGGCCTCGCCGAGCCCGGATTCGAGCGGGCAACCGACGGCCTCCTCGTGCTGGCGGCCGATGGGCGGCCGGTTGGCTACGCGACGACTTTCTGCAAGGGCGACGGCGTGGTGATCGAGTTCGAGGTGGTGTCGCAGGAGCAGGCGGTCGTCGCCTGGCTGGTCGATCACGCGTTGCAACGTGCCAGGCAGATGGGACGCGAGCACGGACACGCCGAGATCACCGTAGATTCGTGGGTCTATCGCGATGACGAGCTGGTGTGCGCTCTACTGGCTGATCATGACTTCGCAGCCTGTACGACGTTCCACCGGATGCGGATCGATCACACCGGAGCCGTTGCCGTGCCCGATCCACCCGCGGGCGTGGTGGTACGCCGCGGGGCGTTCGACGACACCACCCGCTGGACTGCTCATGAGGTCATCATCGACAGCTTCCGCGGCCAGTACGGCTTCGTCCCTCGTCCGCACGACGAGTGGGTCGAGGCACTCGGCGCGAGCTCGACCTTCGACTGGTCCCAGCTGACCCTGCTCGAGATCGACGGGCGGGCAGTGGCGGTGCGAAGCTGCAACGACGAGTTCGTCGAGGCCGAGAACTGCGGGTCCGTCGGCATGCTCGGCGTCCTCGAACAGTTCCGGGGGAGGGGACTGGCGAAGTTCTTGCTGCGTGACGCATTCGCCGGTGATGCGGCTGCTGGGCGGGCCGGCACGATCCTGCACGTCGACACCAACAATCCGACCCCGGCCCTCGGCCTCTACCTGTCGGTCGGCATGCGGCCCACCCTCGTCTTCGACGGCTGGCGCCGGGTCATGCCACTTCGCTAGTACCGCGCCAAGAAGCGTTCGGGTCGTAGCTTCCTGCATCCGGCCGTGGATGCTCTCGGTCCATTGGTCCCTTTCCACTGCCAGTGCGTTGCGCAAAACTGCGACCTGCGTAAACCCGGTCAACTTCAACGGTGAACACCCGCATGGACGCGGGCACGTGAGGCTTGAACCGCCCCGAACCGCCGCATTGCGTCGATGACGAGGTCCAGAGCAGTGTCGACAACACCCCAGATAACGACACTCGGTGAGAGCCGGTGCGCGGAGAGACGCCTCGTTGGCTACATCCTGGACAACGCTATTCGTGCCTAAGGGAACATGCTTTCTGGGTATCTGCTTTAGTGCAGTGCTGACTGCTCGCCGGGTTTGAGGAGGGTGGGCGAGGGTGCGGGTCGATGGCTGCCTCCCTCCGGGGGCGGCCATCCGCATTCACGCGACACCACAACGCCTCCTGGCGCCAGCTCGCTCGGCTCATCGCGTCCGGTCGGCTGGCCGTGGAACAGTTTGTGGAACGAACTGGCAAGTAACAGAGGTGCCAGAGTCGACTAAATCCGGACTCGCGTCGTGTGGCTCAAATCTGCCCCTGCCGATGCGGTCCGGCGGCCTTTTAATCCGTTGGTCGCAGGTTCGAGTCCTGCCGGGGGCGCCCACAGAACGGCAAGTCAGGCGCGGGGTGCACCTGATAGCGCAGAGCCGAGACCTCGGTCGTGGGGCTATCTGTGGTCCGGTGGTCGTAGGTGAGGTTCGGTGACCGTCCCTCGACGCTCGAGTGCGGCGATGGCCTTCGGTGAGTCGCCGTAGGGTGAGCGGGTGACTGTCGCCCGCCTGCTCGCTACTGTCCCCGCACCGCTGGATCCCGTGAACGCCGACGCTCCCGAAGTGGTGCATCGACTGCTGGTGCAGCGGGGTGACACCGAACTGGTGGCTCTCGATCTCGACTCGGGTCGCGAGGCGCGCTTCCTGGCGCCGTGGCCGCGCCGCTTCGGCACGGCGACCGTGTCCCCCCAGGGCGACTTCGCCGTGTTCGCGGGTCTGCACGCGGTTCGCGCGGTGGATCCGGCCGGAAACACCCGCTGGGAGTTGCCGCACGCCTGCTGGGGCGGCTGCGGCGCGATGCACGCGTCGCCGGACGAGTACGTCGCCGGCGAGGACCACGAGTCCGCGGACCACGGATCGGCCGCCGTGTCGGGCGACGGCAAGCTCGTCTGGGCGCATGTCTGTGACCCGGACGACGAAGCGTGGCTCGTCCTCGACGCTGCGGACGGCCAGGTACTGGGACGCGCGGAGACCGGCACGGTGGCCTCCGGCTCGTTTCATACCTCGCATCCGGACCCGTCCCGGATGAACCTGAGCATCGGTGAGGGTGAGGAGGGTTCACCCGTCTTGTCGGGTCGGTGGGACGGGCAGTTGTCCGTGGCGAAGATCGACGACGAGCTGATCCTGCTCGCGGTCAGCCCGTCCGGCCGATTGCTTACCCTCGACGTCACCCAGGAGACCCTGTCCCTGCACAACGAGGACGGCTCGGTCCGGCGCGAGCTGGACGCGACGGGCGTCCTCCCGGCGAGCACCGACGGACGGGTGTACTGGGACCTGGAGGGGGCATTCGCGGACGAGGAAACGATCATCGCCGCCGACGCTGCACAGCGGCGTCCCCGCCACTGGGTGCTCCACGACCTCACCCTGGACGACGAGATCACCTATCCGTTCCGCGTCGCAGGCCCACCGCGGTCCGCCGGCGAGGGCAGCTGGTTCACGCTGTCCGAAGACCGCACCGCCGTACACGTCTGGACGCTCTAGAGTGCTGATCGACTACAACCAGGTGTACCCGGCGTGAGGTTGGAAGCGGTCGGGTGAAAGGCGACGACGGAAATGCGGTCGGCTCACGTCGACGGGTCGCCTATCGTCATCTGTCATGTCCGAGACCTTCGTGACCTCTGGTCCGCTGCGCTTGTGGACCGAACGGACCGGAAACCCCGATCATCCCGCCGTTCTGCTGATCGCGGGCGCGTCGGCTCAGGGCCTCACCTTCCCCGACGCGCTGGTCGACCGCCTCGTCGTTCGCGGCGTGCAGGTGATCCGGTTCGACCATCGCGACACCGGGCGCTCGAGCATCATCGACTTCGACCGGCATCCGTACGGCCTGTCCGACCTAGCCACCGATGCTCTGGCCATCCTGAACGCCTATGAGCTGCCGTCGGCCAACGTCGCCGGGGCATCGATGGGCGGCGTGATCGCGCAGTGGCTGGCCGTGCATGAGCCGGCCCGCGTACGCTCCCTGACCCTGCTCTCCAGTACCCCCATGGGCCACGATCCCGGTCCGGTTACGCAACGAGCCATGGCCGGGCAACCCGCCGACCCCGACGACCTGCCCCCGCCGACCCCGCGTTACCTGCAGTACCTGGCTGACTCGGACGGCACCCCGCCGGGCGTGGTAGCCGACATAGCCATCTTCCGGGTCATGAACGGCGACGTTCGCCCCTTCGACGAACCGGCCGTCAGAGCGATGCTCCAGCGCTGCTGGGCGAGGGCCACCGACCCGTCCGCCGCCGCCCATCACGGCTTGATCGGCCGGATGAAAGGCCCGGACCTGCTCACCCCGCTGTCGACGATCAGTGCCCCGACCACAGTCGTCCACGGTGACCAAGACCCGATCTTCACGCTGGCCCACGGCGAGGCTCTGGCCGCCGCCATCCCGGATGCACACCTGCACGTCGTCCCTGGCATGGGCCACGTCTACTTCTCCCCAGGCCTTCCGGAGGAGCTCGCCGACCTGATCTCCGTGCATACCCGTGACTCGGCCGCTTCCCGAGTGGTCATGCGACGATCCTGTCCTGATTTCTGGTGACATTTCAGGCATTTACGGGGGCGTCACCGCCGTCAGAAGTACTCGACGTCATCAGCTGGTCACACCGACAGTTGGCGCTGACGGAGCTAGGCGATCGGCTCGGACCGACCCAGGGAGTGCAATGGCTGAGGTGCAGGCAGTCGTCTTTGACCTTGACGGTGTTCTGGTGGACTCCGAGCAGCAGTGGGACGAGGTCCGTCGCGGAGTCGCCGCCGAAGCCGACCGACCCTGGCCCGACGACGCGACCCGTGCATTGCAAGGTATGAGCACGCCAGAGTGGTCGGCCCACCTGACGGAGGTGATCGGAGTGCCTGGCCGGCCACAGGACGTGGCGGCCCAAGTCATCGACCGCATGGCGAGCCGATACCGGACACGGCTGCCGCTGCTGCCTGGCGCCATCGAGGTCGTCCACCGACTCGCAAGCCACTGGCCGCTGGGCTTGGCGTCGTCGTCACCGCGGCAGCTGATCGACGCCGTCCTCGAGTCTGCGAACTTGGCAAGCAAGTTCCGTGTCACCGTGTCCACCGAGGAGGTGCGAGCCGGCAAGCCCTCGCCCGCGGTCTACGAGGAGGTGGTGCGACAGTTGGGCGTGGACGCGCAACTGGCGGTTGCAATCGAGGACTCGAGCAACGGACTGCGGTCGGCTGCCCGGGCGGGGTTGCACATCATCGCAGTTCCCACCCAGGCCTTTCCGCCCGACAAGGATGCCCTCGGCCTCGCATCCGTGGTCGTGCGCTCACTTGACGACATCACCCCGCCACTGGTGACGTCGCTGGCCGATCGAAGCTAGCTACCCCGCGAATGCGGCGTCGCCCCGCCCCACCCGCTCCGCGAATCCCGAACCGTGCGGGGGGCGCTTCTGATGACTCGGGGCGCTCGGCGGCGATCATCCGGGCGGGACGATGCGGGCGGGGACTCGCGACCTGATGGTGGAGGGGCGCCTGAGGGGGTTCTCATCGTGACGATCGACGCGCCGCCGGCCGGTCCGCCGGCGATGGATCCGCAGACAGTCATCCGTTCGAAGCGGTATCTCTCGGCACTGCTGCTCGCCGCGCTCCTGGGCATTCCGATCTCGGCCATCGCCTACGGGTTCCTGGCGCTGGTCAGCGCGATTCAGGAGTACCTGTTCGACGATCTCCCGAAGGACATGTTCACCGGGGGCGCACCCGCGTGGTGGCCGGTGCCCTGGTTGGTGCTGTGTGGACTGTTGACCGGGTTGACCATCCACTACCTGCCTGGCAACGCGGGCCACTCGCCCGCCTTCGGGTTCAAGACCGGCGGAGGTCCGCCGGTCGACCGGGAGCTCCCCGCCATCATCCTGGCCGCACTGACCACACTCGGTCTCGGCGCCGTACTGGGGCCGGAGGCTCCGCTCATCGCTATCGGTGGCGGTCTTGCCGCGCTGACCGTGCACCTGGTCAAGAAAGACGCGCCGCCGATGGCGCTGACGATCATCGCGTCGGCCGGTAGCTTCGCGGCGATCAGTACGCTGCTCGGTTCCCCCGTGCTCGGTGCCTTCCTGATCATGGAGACCGCCGGCATCGGGGGTGCGACGCTGAGCCTGGTGGCGCTACCGGGGCTGCTGGCCTCCGGCATCGGCGCGCTGGTCTTCGTCGGTCTGGACAATTGGACGGGACTGGGCAGCTTCTCCCTGGCCCTCACCACAGTGCCGCCGGCGGTGGACCCGACGGTGGCCACGATGGCCTGGGCGCTGGCCATGGGCGCGGCCGGTGCGCTCCTGGGCTGGATCATCCGCTGGATCGGGCTGTCGCTGCGTCCGATCGTTCATGTGAACCGGGTGCTGGTGACAGCCGGCCTCGGCCTCGCCATCGGCCTGACGGCCATGGTCTACCAGTTGATATCCGACAACAGCTTCACCCAGGTGTTGTTCTCCGGTCAGGATGCGCTGCCCGAACTGGTCGAGGACGCCGCGGACTATTCGGTCGGCGTACTGATCCTGCTCGGCGTCTGCAAGACGCTCGCGTACGGATTCTCGCTCAGCGCGTTCCGCGGCGGACCGGTCTTCCCGTCCATGTTCATCGGTGCGGTCATGGGCATCGCCGCGGCGGGTTTGCCCGGCATGAGTCTGGCGCCGGCGATCGGCATGGGCATCGGGGCCATGTGCGCCGCGATGCTCCGGCTGCCGCTGACCGCAACGCTGCTCGCCACTCTGTTGCTCGGCGCCGACGGTGTGAAGGTGACACCGCAGGTCGTCGTGGCTGTGGCAGTGGCGTTCGTGATCACCTACGTGCTCCCCGTTCCCGGCCCGAAGGATCCGGAGGCATGAACCTGATCCCCGAGTCGTTCCGTGGGTACCAACGAGCCTGGCTGAGCCGCGACATCATCGCCGGTCTGACGCTGGCAGCGGTGGCGATCCCGGAGGTGATGGGTTACACGTCCATAGCCGGTACGCCGATAGTGACCGGGCTCTACACCATCATCTTTCCGACCCTTGCTTTTGTTCTGCTGGGTTCCTCGCGGCTGCTCGTCGTGGGCGCTGACTCGGCCACTGCCGCCGTACTCGCGGCCGGCCTGAGCGGTCTCGGCATCGCCGGGGTCACGCCCGGGTCGCCCGACTGGCTCGCCCTCACCAGCCTGACGGCGCTGATCTGCGGTGCGCTGCTGATCGTGGCGCGTCTCGTCCGGCTGGGTTTCATCGGGGACTTCCTGAGCGCGTCGGTACTGATCGGGTTCCTCACCGGCGTCGGCATCCAGGTGCTGTCCGGGCAGATTCCGGACCTGCTCGGCATCTCCAAGGGCACCGGCAACTGGTTCGAGCAGCAGTGGCACTGGATCAGCTCGCTGTCGTCGACCAGCCTGGCCACGTTCGCCTTCGGGCTGTTCACGATCGCGATCATCCAGATCTTCAAGCGTTTCATCCCGGCCGTCCCCGGTGCCGTCGTCGCCGTCGTGGTGCTGACCGCCATCTCGGCGCTGACCGACGCGCACGCCCACGGCGTGGCCGTGGTCGGTTCCGTGCAGGGCGGATTCCCCCCGATCGGCCTGCCGCCAGACGTCTCCTGGTCGGACGTGCGCAAGGTGCTGCCGACCGCCGTGTCCTGCTTCGTGCTCATCATCGCCCAGAGCGCCGCCACCTCCCGCAGCTTCGCGTTCAAGCACGGAGACGCCGTCAACATCAACCGGGACATCGTGGGGCTCAGCGGGGCCAGCATCGCCGCCGGCCTCAGTGGCACGTTCGTGGTCAACGGCAGCCCGACGAAGACGCAGATCCTCGACGAGCAGAAGGGGCACAGTCAGCTCGCCAACGCGACCATGGCGGCGGTCACTCTCCTGTTCACACTGTTCTTTACCGGCCTGCTGTCCGACATGCCCAAGGCGGTCCTCGCCGGGATCGTCTTCCTCATCGGCGTCAGCCTGATCGATGTGCCCGGCCTGCAGCGGTTGAGGATGCGACGCATCAACGAGTTCGTGGTGGCTCTGATCACCATGGTCACCGTCTTCGCCATCGGTGTCGAGCAGGGCATCATCCTCGCCATCTTGTTGTCGCTGCTCGATCTCGTCCGGCGGCAGTACACGCCGGGCGACTACGTCATCGGCCAGGACGAGGCTGGGGAGCCGACGTACCTGCCGGCCAAGCCAGGCACACAGAGCCTGCCCGGACTGGTGGTCTTCCGCTACGACGCGGCCCTGTTCTACGCCAACGCCAACCGCTTCGCCGACGACCTCGAGGCGGTGATCTCGGGTGCGCCCGACCCGGTTCGCTGGATAGCGCTGGACTGCGGCGGGATCGACGACATCGACTACTCGGCCGGAGTGACCCTGGCCAACCTGGTCAACTACTGCCGCGCTCGCGACGCCCGCTTCGTACTCGTCCGGCCGGATACCCAACTGCTCGCGACACTCCGCGCGTACGGAGTCGTCGACGCGGTCGGCGAGCACAACGTCTTCCCAACCCTGGTAGACGCCTTCCGCGCCTACCGAGCCGACCCAGAAAACAACACCTCCGCTCGCAGCTAACCCTCTCGGACGCCCGCAACCCGTCCGAGGGTTGCGGGCGTCCGAGCGCCTGGCTAGAAGGTCGCCTCGGCGGTGACCTTGGTGAACTTCTTGGTGTAGGTGCCGTCGGGGATGCAGTTCATGGTCTCGGACTGACCTGGTTCCAGGTCGCCGGTGTTGCACATGACGTGAGCGACCACCTCGTCCCCCTTGAGGAACTTGACGTCGATGAACATCGTGCTGGTCTTGTCGTCGGTGTTCTTCGCCTTGCCGACGATCGTCATACCGAAGCCCGAGTCCTTGATCTTCCAGCCGGCCAGGACTGTGTGGGAGCCGAGCTTGAACGCGGAGCCGACCTTCACCTCACACGGCGCGGACCGGTCGTCCTGGCCCTCGCAGGCGAGCTTCGGCGCCGCCGGCTGCGTCGGCTTGACCGGAGGTGCGGATGTCTTAGGCGCCACGACCTTCGGCGCTTCGGTCTTCGGGACCGCCTTCTGAACCGGCGCCGCGGTGGTGGTCGTCGCCGCCGGAGCCGCGGCCGGCTTGTCGGCGGACTTGTTGCCGCCGATCGAGCCGAGAGCTCCGATCAGAACCAGTCCACCGAAGATCGATCCGACGATGATCAGCGCGGTCTTGGTGGTGTTCTTCTGCTTCGGCGGCTGCTGCATCGGCATTTGGGCATGCGGCGGCTGCGTGTACTGCTGTGTCATTGATTTCCCCCTACAAGAGCCCGAACCCCCCTGGCTCGGCGCAGGCATCATGGGCGGAATCGCGACGCTGCGTCAACTTTTAACGTCCAACTCCTCGAAGAGGATCACAGTTTGTTACCTACCTCCCGGTAGAGGTTCTCTCAGGGAGTTCCTAGTGACTTCTCAGCGTCTTCTCGGGGCAGTGGGGCTTGCTCGTCCGTCATACCTGTACTGGCGAGTGGCGGAAGGCGTGGCGTGGTGGAGGTCGAGATGGTGGACGTGGTGGGCGTGCGACATCGGGTCGATGGGGCACGCGAGTTGCGGTATTCGGCGGACTCCGTGGTTGTCGTGGCCGGCGTGCCGGGAGCGGGCAAGAGCACGCTGTTGCGGCGGCTGTTCCCAGGGGACAGTGCGGTGCGGGTGTTCGACTCCGAGCGGATCCGGAATCGGTGGATGCCGGTGCTCGGTGTGCTGCCGTATGCGTGGTGGCGGCCGCTCGTGCATGTCACGTACTACGTGAGTGTGCTGAGAGCGATGCGGCGCGATGGCGGGCCGATGGTGGTGCATGACTGCGCTACTCGGCCGTGGGTACGGCAACTTCTCGGGTGGCGGGCCAAGAGGGCCGGACTGCCGCTGCATCTCGTCCTCCTTGACGTGCCGGGTGACGTGGCTCGGGACGGGCAGTGGGTGCGCGGTCGCATCGTACGGGCGGGAAGTATGGCGACCCATTGCCGTCGATGGCCTGGGCTGCTGGCGAAGGCGGCCGACGATCCGAGTCACGTCGTACCGGGCGCTGCGTCCGCGGTCGTCCTGAACCGGCGCCAGGCGAACCAGCTCGAGTCGATCAGCTTCGGCAGAAAACTGTCGGTGGTGAGTGATTGAGTCGTACTTCTCGTTGGGGAGGAAGTGCGGATGAAGGTTCGGGTTGGGCGTGAGGTGCTGGCCGAGGCGGTCGGGTGGGTGGCGCGTGGGCTGCCGAGCCGGCCGAGTGTGCCGATTCTGGCTGGGATGGTGGTGGAGGCCGGGGACGGGCAGGTGACGTTGTCCGGGTTCGACTACGAGAGTTCCGCGCAGGTGAGTGTGGCGGCCGAGGTCGCGGACGACGGGCGGTTCCTGGTGTCCGGCCGGCTGCTGTCGGACATCTGCCGGAGCATGCCGCGGGACTCGGTGGATCTGAGCGGCGATGCGACTCGGGTGCAGGTGAGCAGCGGGAGTTCCAGATTCGTCCTGCACACGTTGCCCCTGAATGAGTATCCGGCGCTGCCTGAGGTGCCCGCGGCGAGTGGTGTGGTCGCCGGTGATGTGTTCGCCCGCGCGGTCGCGCAGGTCGTGAGTGCCGCCGGCCGGGACGACACGCTTCCGGTGTTCACCGGGATCCGGGTGGAGATCCGCGGGGCGACCATCTCGCTGCTCGCGACCGATCGCTACCGCCTCGCCGTACGGACGTTCCCGTGGGAGCCGCTCGATCCGGACGGAGAGGCCAACGCGCTGGTCCCGGCGAAGCTGCTCTCCGACGTGGCCAAGGCGATGGCCGGTCATGAACTCACTCTCGCGCTCGGTTCAACCCGCACAGGGGACGGGTTGATCGGGTTCGAGGGTGGCGGCCGTCGGGCGACCAGCCGGCTGATCGACGGCGACTTCCCGAGGGTCCGCAGTCTGATCCCGGCAGAGGGTGCGATCACCAGCACGGTGACCGTGGACACGGCGACGCTCGTCGAGGCAGTGAAACGAGTCGCCCTGGTGGCCGAGCGGACGGCGCCGGTCCGTGTCACCTTCGCGGACGGGACGGCGACGCTCGACGCCGGGAACGGTGAGGAGGCGCAGGCCTCGGAGTCGGTCGAGGCGACGCTCACCGGTGAGCCGGTGGTTGCCGGGTTCAACGCCGGCTATCTGCTCGACGGGCTCGCGTCACTGGGCGCACCCATCGCGCACTTCGCCTTCACTCAACCAACGAAACCGATCAACCTCACCGGCCTCCGCTCTCCCGACGACAGTCCGGCCGCGGACTCGGCGTACATCTTGATGCCTATGCGACTACCGAACTGATGCCGATCGAGGAGCCGACTAGCTGGAGCGCGTCAGCTTTGGATGAGGCGCTGATCGGGCGGTTCCTGGCGCGTCGGGACCCCATCGACCGACCCGTCGACCTCGTTGTGCTGATGGGGTCCGCCGTTCTCGAGTCGGTGGAGGTCGCGGCAGGGCTGCAGCGCGAGGGCGTCGCGCCGAGGATCTTGGTGAGCGGTGGCATCGGCCACTCGACGGAACATCTCGAGGCAGCTGTCCGCAGACGTGGGCTTGACGTCGAGACGAGCGGACGACCGGAGTCGCACGTCTTCCGCGACCTGCTCATCCGGTACGACGTCCCGCCGGCGGCGATCGTGGTCGAGGACCGGTCCACCAACTGTGGTCAGAACGCGGACTTCACCCGCCGGATGATCGACGAGCCGCAGACGCTGCTGCTGATCCAGGATCCGACCATGCAGCGGCGGACCCACGCGTGCTTCGAGCGCTCCTTCGCCGACCTCCCCGGCACAACGCTGATCAGCCAGGCACCCTTCCTCCCATGGATCGGCAGTGACCACGTCAGCTCTGGTCCGGCGACGCCGGAGGTCTGGAGTCGCGAGCGGTTCCGGTCGCTCGTGCTCGGTGAGATGAGGCGGTTGCGCGACGACACCGAGGGCTACGGGCCGCGGGGGAAGAACTTCATCGACCAGGTCGAGGTTCCGGCCGAAGTGCTTGCCGCGTACAACCATCTTGTTGCCGAGCACCCCGAGTCGGTGCGGTCCTGACGTCATCTGCAAGTCGCAGTCCGGATCAGGCCGTGGACTGACGATCAGCCGGCTCTGGTGCGGTGTAGTGGGAATGTGGAACCAACTCGATCAGCCCGGCTTCACGAGATCGATCTGTTGCGGATGTGCGCGGCCGTCGCGGTGATGGCGTACCACTACCTGTTCTCCGCCTACGCCGGCGGGCCGAGGTCCGGTTCTACGCGATGATCCTGATCCTGACCTGGATCGGCATCACCCACCGCCGCGTCACGACTTTCTGTTGAGCCAAGCTGGCCGCCACCCTGATCTTCCAGGCCGGTCTGTTGCCGCACGCAACCGATCTGGTGCTGAACACCCAGTTCTCCCACTACTTCATCGCCGGGATGGCGCTCTGCCTGATCCGCCGGTATGGCGCGACGCCGCAGGCGCTCCTGATCGTCGCGCTCTCACTCGGTAACGCAATCTACCGCGGCACCGGCTTCGCGGACCGGGTCGGCCTCCGCTACCACACCGAGATTCACCGGCCGGCCGTGGTTCGCCGTCCTCGGTGCGCACACCTATCCGCTGTACCTGGTGCACGCACACATCGGTCTCATCATCTTCGAGCGGCTCGGCGACCAGGTGAATCACATCCTCCTGGTCGCCGCCACGATGATCGCCATGGTGGGCATCGCGGCCGCCCTGCACTACGGAGTCGAGCAGCCGCTAGCACCCCGCCTCAAGCGCGTACTTGAGCGCGTCCGGCCACGGCAGTTGGTTCACGCAAGGAAGTAGTCCGTCAGCGCGCGGGCCAGCGTGTCCGACGGGAGAGTGTGGAAGGTCCCGTCGTACCCTTCCACCTTTCCGTGCGGCAGCGCGGCCGCGGTCTGCTGGACTGCGTCCTTCAGCCAGTCCGGGCTGCCGTTGCTGAAGAGTGCCAGCGTCTCCTGCGGGGTTGCCGCCAGCAACGAGGTCGGTACGGCGCTGTCCCGCATCTGCAGCCCGTCGTACACCAGGGTGTGCGCGATAGCCTCCAGACCGGCCCACATCGGCGTCTCCCGGATCTGGTCGACGACCTCCTTCGGCTGCCCGACCGCCTCGACCATGAACAGTTCGGCCGCGCCACCGGGGTTCCCGGCCGCGACGAACTCCTGCAACCGCTCGAGGTACCGCTCCGGCGCCGGCGGTGCTCCGTCGACCCGGAACGGCGGCTCCATCACCGCCAGCTTCTCGAACGGCAGAGCGGCCTGCAACAGCAGCATCGACCCGGACGAGTACGCGCAGGCGAACCGGGCACCGGTCGCCGAGCGCACCGCGTCGAGGTCCTCCCACTCGCGCTCGACCGCGTACGGCAGCGTGTCGCCGGAGTCGCCGCGACCACGCCGGTCGTAGTTCACCACGGTGAACGCCGACGACAACGCCTCGGCGTCGGACACGTACCGCGAGCGGTCGGTGAACCCACCGGCCACGAGCACCAGCCCCGGCCCGCTCCCGTAGCTGTCGTACGCGATCTCGGTGCCGTCCTTCGAGGTGACCTTCTCCATCACCACACCCTTCTGTTGGGGATCCCTACTTATCCGTCGAACGGGAGCAGGCCCTAGAGACGTCCTGTGACCCACATCACAGTACGCCGAGCCCTACCGACATCCGCCCCAGCTCACTACAGTTGGTTTATGTATACAGACGACTGCACACCGTCCCGAGGTCGCTGATGCTGCTCCGCCAGCTGGAGTACCTCGTCGCCCTCGCCCGCGAGAAGCACTTCGCCCGGGCCGCGGACGCCTGCTACGTGTCCCAGCCGTCGCTGTCCGCCGCGATCCGCAAGCTCGAGCAGGAGCTCGACGTACCGATCGTCCGCCGCGGCCGCCGGTTCGAAGGACTCACCCCCGAGGGCGAACGGGTACTGCTCTGGGCACAGCGGATCCTGGCCGAACAGGACGCGCTCCGGCATGAACTCTCGATGTTGCGCGGCGGTCTGACCGGCACGCTCCGGCTCGGCGCGATCCCGACCGCGATGCCCGTCGTCTCGCTGCTCACCACCCCGTTCTGCGAACGGCACACCCATGCCCGGGTCACGCTCGAGTCGCTGTCGTCGCGGGACATCACCCAGAAGCTCGCCGAGTTCGATCTCGACGTCGCGATGACCTACCTCGACGACGACACGCTCGGCCAGGTCCGGAAGACCCCGCTGTACGAGGAGCGGTACCTGTTGCTCACCCCGAAGCACTCCGAGCTGGCGGAGTTGCCGGTGGCAACGTGGGCTCAGGTCGCCGCACTGCCGCTCTGCTTGCTCTCCCCGGACATGCGCAACCGGCGGATCATGAACGGCTACTTCACCGACGACGGCGTCACCGCCACGCCGGCGATCGAGAGCGACACGGTCTCCGGCCTCTACAGCCACCTGCACGGCAACCATTGGTCGACCGTGATCTCGCATGCGTGGCTGCACATGTTCGGAGTGCCCGACGGCATGCGCGTCGTACCGCTGAAGAGTCCCGCCCACGGACCACGGGTCGGCCTGGTTATCGCGGCTCGTAGTCCAGAGCCCGTACTGGCGCGCGCGTTGCTCGACGTCGCCCGGCAAGCCGGGGTCCACACCGCGCTCGACCAATTGCTCGACGTACATCTGATGGGTTCTGGCTATCTCGACATAGCGAGCAAGTCTTTGACCGTCGGACCGTGACGCAGCAAGTGTGGAAGTCCCTTCACTACAAGGAGATTCCACACCATGGCGAAGATCCTCTGTGTCCTGTACGACGACCCGGCCGACGGCTACCCGACGCCGTACGCACGCGACGACATCCCCACCATCGACCGCTACCCGGGCGGTCAGACCGCACCGACTCCGAAGGCGATCGACTTCATTCCGGGCGCCCTGCTCGGAAGCGTGTCCGGTGCTCAAGCTCGCGATCACGGCCGGTATCGGCTCCGACCACGTCGACCTGGACGCGGCGATCAAGCATGGCATGACCGTTGCCGAGGTCACCTACTCCAACAGCATCAGCGTCGCCGAGCACGTGGTGATGATGATCCTCGGCCTGGTCCGCAACACCTCTCATCGCACCAGGTGGTGCTCGACGGCGGCTGGAACATCCGGCTCGTCGCTGTCCGCCCAGACCCGGTACGCCGCCGGCACGCGGGAGATCCTGGAGTCGTGGCTGGCGGGTACGCCGATCCGCGACGAGTACCTGATCGTCGACGGCGGCCGCCTGGCCGGGGTGGGCGCTCACAGCTACTCGACCCGCGTGTAAGCGGGATCACGTCGTACGTAATCGGGATCACGTGAGACGCGGGCATAACCGGTCAGTACGCCTGGTTGAATGTATACAGAAGCCAGAATTCAAGGAAGGGTTGAAATGATCTTCACACGTAGGTTCGGCGCTCTGGCGGCTCGCCCGCAGTTCCCGGATGCCCCGGAGCTGCAGCACGAGCTGAACACCCCGGTCGACCTCGACGCCGAGCTCGCCCAGCTGACCGACGAAACCCGCCTGCACCACGACGACCACCGTCGCGGCGCGGACGAGTCGGCTGCCTGATCGGCGCCGAACGCAAATGTCCGGTCATGGCACTTGGTAGACTGTCTACCAAGTGCCAGGCTTAGTTCCGGGAGGGACCTCATGACGACCATCAGTGCGGGAGCGGAACCGGCGGGGGTGCGGCACGTCAAGCGGCCGACGCCGTTGCGCGAGTCCGTCTACGAGGCCCTGACCGAGATGATCATCGACGGCACGCTCGAGCGTGGGCGGCACCTCGTGGAGGTCGAGCTGGCCGGTCTGCTGGGGGTCTCCCGGCAGCCGGTGCGCGAAGCCTTGCAGCGGCTGAACAACGAGGGCTGGGTGGACCTGCGGCCGGGGTTCGGCGCGATGGTGCACGTGCCCGCGGAGGACGAGGTCGACCAGTTGCTCGCGGCTCGCGCGGCGCTGGAGTCGGAGTCCGCACGGCTCGCGGCCCGGCACGCGACCAAGGACGACGTGGCGAAGCTCCGGGACCTGTGCAAGGTCGGCACGGCGTACCAGGAGGCCGGTGACATCGACAGCACGGTCCGGACGAACGGCGAGCTGCACAGCCTGATCACGCAGATGTCCGGCAACCGGTTCCTGGTCGACTTCGCGGCCCAGGTGGATCGCCGGGTCCGCTGGTACTACACCCCCGTCGCACCCGTCCGTGGTGCCGCCTCCTGGCGCGAGCACAACCGCCTGGTGAAGGCGATCAGCGAGGGCGACGAGGACAAGTCGGCCCAGATCATGCGCGAACACACCGAGCACACCCGTAAGGCCTACCACGACCTCCAGGCGGCGTCCGAGCCGATCGAAACGCCCGACGAGGCCGCTCCTCGGAGGCGCCGCCGTACGGTGAACTGACCCACCCGACGCCGCACGCCACGCCACCTTCACACAGCCGTTGAATCACCCGGTCGGGGTGATGCCGCTCGGCCGGCCGGCGGATGAGGATGACCTGTGACCGCAGGTTGATCTCCCGGTATCGAAGGAGGCCGGCATGACTTTGACGCCGACGGGTTCGCAGGCGCCGGCCGCGGACGTGCTGGTGATCTTCGGGATCACCGGTGATCTGGCCAAGGTGATGACGTTCCGCTCGCTCTACCAACTCCAGGCGCGCGGTCTGCTCGACTGCCCGATCGTCGGGGTGGCGGCCGACGACTGGACCCTCGACCAACTGGTCGACCGGGCCAGGACGTCGATCGAGGGCACCGGTGTCACCATCGACAAGACCGTCTTCGACAGCTTCGCGGACCGGCTGTCGTACGTCGGTGGCGACTTCACCGACGCGTCCGTCTACGAGCGTGTCGGCCAGGCGATCAAGGGTGCCCAGAATCCGGTCTTCTATCTCGAGATCCCGCCCTTCCTGTTCGGCCGGGTGGTGCAGGGACTCTCCGAGGCCGGGCTGACAACCGGCGCCCGGGTCGTGGTCGAGAAGCCGTTCGGCCACGACCAGCAGTCGGCTCGCGAGCTGGCCGACACACTGCACCAGTACGTCGACGAGTCGCAGCTGTACCGGATCGACCACTACCTCGGGAAGATGGGGCTGGAGGAGATCCTGTACCTGCGGTTCGCGAACGCCATCCTCGAGCCGCTGTGGAGCCGCAACTTCTTGGACTGTGTCCAGATCACCATGGCGGAGAGCTTCGGCGTCGAGGACCGCGGCCACTTCTACGACCCGGTCGGCGCGCTGCGCGACGTGGTCGTCAATCACTTGATGCAGGTGGTCGCAGCGGCCGCGATGGAACCGCCGTCGCGCGGCGATCCGATCACATTGAAGGACTCGCAGGTCGCCTTGTTCCGTGCGATCGAGGAGGCCGATCCGGCCCACTACGTCCGCGGCCAGTACGACGGCTACCTCGCCATCGACGGGGTTGCGAAGGGTTCCACCACCGCGACGTACGCCGCGCTCCGGCTCGACATCGAGAACTGGCGCTGGGCCGGTGTGCCGTTCTTCATCCGCACCGGGAAACGGCTGCCGGTCACCCAGACCGAGCTCCGGCTGGTCTTCAAACGGCCGCCGCGGCTGGGCTTCGGACCCCGCGGGCACATCGCCGAGCCGAACCAGTTGGTGATCAAGCTCGACCCGTCGACCGGGGTCCGGATCCGGGTGGACGCGCACCGTACGGACACCGCCCGGATCGCGCCGATCGAACTGGACATGGAGTTCGCGGCCGAGGGCGGCGAGGGCCCCACGCCGTACGAGGTGCTGCTGCACGCGGCGATGACCGGGCAGAGCACCCGGTTCACGCGCCAGGACGCCGTCGAGGAACAGTGGCGGGTGATGCAACCGCTACTCGACGCACCGACGCCGATCCACACCTACCAGCCCGGGACCTGGGGGCCGGCCGCGGCCGACGAAGTACCGGCCGGGTACGGCGGTTGGCGCAAGCCCTGGATCCCGAGCTGACGTCCAGAACCCCTGGCGCGTTCACCGACCTGGCGTATCGTCAGGCGTGTGCAGGGGCCGGACACTGGTTCGGACGCAGCCTCCGTTCCCGCTGCGCCACCGACAGTGACCCCGCGGGGCCGCAGCGTGGGGTCAGGAGTCCGTGGTGGGCGTGAGCGCCTGGTTCCGCGGACCGCAGTTATCGATCGCTTGATGGAATCGCACGAGCCGGTGGTCGCCGTGGTGGCGCCACCCGGCTACGGCAAGACGACAGTGCTGGCCCAATGGATCGAGCGATTCGGGCCGCGGGTGGCCTGGGTGTCATGCGAACGCTCCGACAACGACCCGGTCACCTTGTGGACGGGCATCCTCGACGCCCTCGACCAGATCGAGCCCGTCGGCGCGGACGCGCGCACTGTGCTGGCTGCATCCGGTGGCGGCGTCGACGTCGTACCCCGGCTGGTCGAGTCGATCAGCGCGTTGCATTCGCCGGTGCTGGTCGTGCTCGACCACGTCGAGGAGATCACCAGCCCCGACTGCGCGACGTCGATCGCCGAGTTCGCGTTCCGGGTCCCGGCCGGCTGGCGGCTCGCCGTCGCGTCGCGGGATGCCGTGCCGCTCCCGCTGTCCAGGTTGCGGGTCGACCGCCGGGTCGTCGAGATCGGCGTCGACAACCTCGCGATGGACGGCGCCGAAGCGGCCGCGCTCCTGCGCCTGGCCGACGCGGAGGTGTCCCCCGCCGAGGTCGACGAGCTGGTGCGGCGTACCGAGGGCTGGCCGGCCGGTCTCTATCTGGCCGCACTGGCGATCCAGTCCGGCTCGCCGGCGACCGGATTCAGCTTCAGCGGCGACGACCGCCTGGTCGACGACTACCTGCGGTCCGAACTGCTGGCGCGGCTCTCCCCCGCCCAGGCGGACTTCCTCGTCCGTACGTCGATTCTCGACCGGATGAGCGGGCCGCTGTGCGACGCCGTCGTCGGCGGGAAGCAGTCGGCCCGGATGCTCGACGATCTCGAACGCCACAACCTGTTGGTCGTCCCCCTCGACCGACGCGGCGAGTGGTACCGGTATCACCATCTGCTGCGCGAGTTCCTGCAGGCCGAGCTCCGGCGCGGCGATCCCGACCTCGGCAGCGAGCTCCATGCCCGCGCCGCCGACTGGTACGAGGCGAACGGGATGGCCGAAGCCGCCGTCGATCACGCCGACGCGGCCGGTGACACCGAACGGGTCGCGCGGCTGGTCCTCGAACTCATGCAACCGGTCTGGGCCAGCGGCCGGGTCGGCACCGTGCGCGGCTGGATGGAACTCCTCGACGGCCGCCCGCGCGTACCGCAGCACGCCGCGGTCGCGGCGCACGGCGCGTTGATCTTCGCCCTGCTCGGCAGGCCGCGCGAGGCCGAGCGCTGGGTCGGCGTCGCCGAGAGTCTCCCCGTCGGCGGGACGTTGCCGGAGGGCACCACCGTCGCGGCGACCCTGGCGTACCTGCGGGCCAATCTCTGCCGGGAGGGACCCGCGGCGATGCGTGCGGACAGCGTCCTGGCCCTCGACGGGCTCAGTCCGGCCAGCCCCTTCCGCGCGACGATGCTGCATTCGGAGGCGATGTCCTGGTTGCTCGAGGGAGAGCTCGAGCGCGCCGACGCCGGGTTCAACCACGCGTACGACGTCGCGACCGGCTTCGGCATCACTCCGCTGGCGGCCCTGGTTCTGGCCGAGCAGTCCCTGATCGCGGCCGAGCGGGGTGAGCGAGCCGCTGCCGAGGCGATGATCAAGCGCGCCGTCGAACTCGTCGACACCGGACACCTCGAGGCTTACTGGACCAGTGCCTTGGTCTACGCGGTCGCCGCGCACGCTGCCGCCCGCCGCGGCGAGATGCGCGAGGCCCGCCAGTTCGTCCGGCGTGCCGCCGAGCTACGACCGCTGCTGACCTACGCCCTCCCGAGCGTGTCGGTCCAGACCCTGCTCGAACTCGCCCGGACGTACATGGCCCTCGTCGACCCGTCCGGCGCTCATGCCGTCCTCGAACAGGCCCACACCATCCTGCGCCGCCGGCCCGACCTCGGCACCCTGCCGGCGGCCGTCGGGCAACTGCGCGCCCGCGTCGACCAGATCACCGTGGCCGCGGCCGCCGGGATGTCCTCGCTGACGACGGCCGAACTGCGACTGGTCCGCCTGCTGCCGACCCATCTGTCGTTCCCGCAGATCGCCGAGCGACTGTACGTCTCGCGCCACACCGTCAAATCGCAGGTGCAGTCGGTCTACCGCAAGCTCGGCGCCTCCTCTCGTGGGGAGGCGGTCGAGATCATGGCCGAGATCGGCATGCCAGGCTGAGGTCTAACCAAGGCGCTCCAGCAAGTGGTCACCGACCCGCAGCGCGTTCGCCATCGCGGTCAGCGCCGGGTTCACCGCGCCGATGCTCGGGAAGAAGCTGGTGTCGACGACATAGAGGTTGTCGAGCTCGTGCGCCTTGCAGTCGCTGTCCAGCACCGAGGTCGCCGCATCGTGCCCGAACCGGACGGTCCCGGCCTGGTGCGCGCACCCCGCGACCGGGATGTCGTTCTTCATGTAGATGCTGCGCGGGATCAGGTGGTGCGGGTGCATGCCCAGCTTGCCCAGGTTCTTCTTGACCCGCTTGTACAACTGCTCCATCGGCTCGCCGTTGTTCGGCGTGTGGGCCAGCACCACGTTCCCGTCGCGGTCGAGCGTCACCCGGTTGTCCGGATCCGGCAGGTCCTCGGCCGACAGCCAGAAGTCGACGGCATGCTCGGCGACGTCGCGCAGCGCGAACGTCGGCGCCAGTAAGGTCTCGACCGGCTTCTCACCGCGGTACATCGGCGCCGACGACTTGCCCACCATCTGCAGGTTGCCCATCGGGTAGTCGAAGTCGGCGTCGCCGAAGTAGTAGTCGTTCATCCCGAGCGTCTTCTGGAACCGGGTGTCGTTCTTCTCGGTCGAGATCGCCAGGAAGGCCCGGCTGTTGTGGAAGATGAAGTTGCGCCCGACCTGGTCGGACCCGTTCGCAAGCCCCCGCGGATGCCGGTCGTTGGCACTCGCGAGCAGGATCTTGGCCGAGTTCACCGCACCGGCCGAGAGTACGACGATGTCGCCGGCGAACCGCTGCTCCGCACCGTCCACCTCGGCGACGACCGCGGTCACGGTCCGGCCGGTGGCGTCGGTCTCGAGGCGCCGTACGAGCGTGTTCCGCAGCAGCGTCACGTTGTCGTGCTCGATCGCGGGCCGGACGGCGATGACGTCCGCGTCCGCCTTCGCGTGGACCAGGCACGGGAACCCGTCGCAGGTCGCGCACCGGATGCACGCGCTGAACGCGGGCCGGCTCTCGTCGAGCATCACCCCGCATGGCGCGTGGAAGGGGTGCAGCCCGACCGCGGCCATGTCGTCGAACAGCGTCTGGATCCGCGGCTCGTGCGAGACCGGTGGATACGGGTACGGCGCCGACGCGGGCGGGTCCGTCGGGTCCTCGCCCCGGGCACCGTGGACCTGGTAGAGCTGTTCGGCCTGGGTGTAGTAGGGCTCCATCACGTCGTACGCGATCGGCCAGGCCGGCGAGATTCCGCCGTGGTGCTTGAGTTCGGCGAAGTCGCGCTCGCGCAGCCGGTACAGCGCGGCGCCGTAGAACTTGGTCGCGCCACCGACGAAGTAGTGCACCTGCGGCTGGAACGGTTTGCCGTCGCGGTCGTACCACTGGTCCGGCGAGACGTAACGGTTGTCGACGAACACGGCCTCGGCGTCCCAGTTCTCGACCTCGCGCGGGAGCCAGTCACCCCGCTCCAGGATCAGGATCCGCCGCCCGGACGGCGCGAGCCGGTGGGCGAGCGTGCCGCCACCTGCTCCCGATCCGACGATGATGACGTCGTACTGCTCGGCCATGGCTGTCTCCTCAGTTGCTGCCGGCCGGCGTGGTCGAGTCGCCTCGGTCGACGATGATGTGCGGAACGTCGGCGGAGTCGTCACCCCAGGCGATCCGCTGCGGCGTTGCGGACCACTCGACGGTCGCGGCGCGGTCGCGGTCGAAGTAGTCCCAGGCCCACGACATGAACGCGTCGGTCTTGCTGTGCGCACCGCTCAGCAGCATCGCGTGCACGCCGAGCCAGGCTGCGAAGGCGAGCGGGCCCTCCATCTGGTGCCGGTGCCGGCCGACCTCGGCGACTGCCGCGTTCCGGCCGATCATCGCCATGATCCCCTTGTCCTTGTAGCGGAACGGCTCGGCCTTCTCGCCGTGCAGCTCACGCAGGATGTTGGCAGCGACCCACGCACCGGACTGCTGCGCGACCGAGCCCAGCTGCGGCAGGATCGTGCCGTCCTTCGCGGGGATGTTCGCGACGTCGCCGATCGCGTAGACATGCGGATGACCGTCCACGGTGAGGTCAGGCTGTACGTCGATCCGCCCGCCACGACCCGTGGTCAGCCCCGTCGCACTCCCCACCACCGAAGCGGCCGACTCGCCGCCGCCCCAGATGACCGTCCGGGTCCGGATCGACGAACCGTCGTCGAACTCGACCCGGTCCGCGTGCACAGCGGCCACTCCCGTCCCCAGTCGCGGATCGGCGCCGTGTTCGGTCAGCCGCTTGTGCGCGTACTTGTGTGACTTGCGGGAGAACGCCGCGAGCAGGGTGCTGCCACGATCGACGACGGTGATCGTCCCCGGCTTCGAGATCCGTTCCGTGGCCACCAGCGCGGCCATGAGTTCGGTCAGCGCTCCGGCGATCTCCACCCCGGTCGGACCGCCGCCGACCACGACGACATCGAGCGCGCCCTCGTCCGGCTGATTGGCGTGGACCGTGGACTGCAGGTGCCGCCGCAACCGCTCCGCGTCGGCGACGGAATACAGGGGGAACGCGTGTTCTGCCGCGCCCGGAACCCCGAAGTACTCCGGTCGCGCGCCGGCCGCGATGACCAGGTGCGAGCCCGTGATCCGATCGCCGCCGGACAGCGTCACAGCGAGATTCCCGGCGTCGATCTCGGCGACATCGGCGGTCCGGATCTCGACCGTCGGGTACTCGCGGAAGATGGCCCGGTGCGGCCGGGCAATGTCCTCGGCGGGCAGTTGCGATGTGGCGACCTGGTAGAGCAACGGCTGGAACTGGTGGTAGTCGTTGCGGTCGACCAGCGTGACCCGGATCCCTTCGTCCCCGAGGCCGTGAGCGCACGCGACCCCGGCCAGCCCGCCGCCGAGTACGACGACGTGCGGGCCCTCGTCCTTCTGCCCGGTCACAGCGACAGCTCCTCCCGGAAGTCGGCCAGGATGATCCGGCCGGCCGCTCCGATCAGAGCGAGGTGCGAGAACGCCTGCGGGAAGTTGCCCAGGTGCCGGGCCCTGTCCACCTCGAACTCCTCGGCGTACAGGCCGAGCTTGGACTCGATCCGCAGCAGCCGCTCCAACTGACTCCGGGCCCGGTCGATCTCACCGACCATCGCGAGCGCCGAGACCAGCCAGAACGAGCAGATCAGGAACGTGCCCTCCTTGCCGGACAGACCGTCGTCGGTCTCGTCGGTCTTGTAGCGCAGCACGAACCCGTTCTCGGTCAGCTCGTTGTCGATCGCCTCGACGGTCGCCCGCATCCGTTCGTCGCCGGCCGGCAGGAAGCCGAACAGCGGAGCCAGCAGGGTCGACGCGTCCAGCGCGTCGGTCTCGTAATGCTGTCGCAGGACCCCGCGGTCGCTCACCCCGTGCTCGAGGATGTCCTCGCGGATCTCCTCGGCCGCCTTCGCCCACAGGTCGCCGAGGTCCTCCTCGTTGCGAATCCGGGCCAGCCTGGCCGCGCGGTCCAGGGCCACCCAGCCCATCAGCTTCGAGGAGACGTAGTGCTGAGGATTGCCGCGGGCCTCCCAGATTCCCTGGTCCGGATCGCGCCAGTGCGCGATCGCGCACTCTGCCTGCGATTGGACCAGCGGCCAGAGCCGGCGCGGCAGCCGCTTGCTCCGGACGGTGTGCAGCAGCACCGAGTCCAGCACTGCCCCGAACACGTCGTTCTGCCGTTGGTTGTAGGCGCCGTTGCCGATCCGCACCGGGCTGGCGCCCTCGTAGCCGGAGAGGTCGTCGCGGGTCGTCTCGGCCAGGTCGCGGCGGCCGTCGATGCCGTACATGATCTGCAGCGCACCGTCCGAGTCCGGCTCCAGGTCGGCGACGAACTGCATGAACTCGTTGGCCTCCCAATCCAGGTTCAGGTAGTGCAGCGCCTGCAGAGTGAACGTGCTGTCCCGGATCCAGGTGTAGCGGTAGTCCCAGTTGCGTTCGCCACCCGGCGTCTCCGGCAACGACGTGGTGAGCGCGGCGATCGTCGCTCCGGTCGGCATGTACGTGAGACCCTTGATGGTCAGCGCCGAGCGTTCCAGTGGATGCCGGTACCGATGGTCGGGGATCCGGGCCCTGGCCAGCCAGTTGCGCCAGAACCGGATCGTCGCGGCGATGCGTGCCTCCGCGTCGGCCAGGTCCGCCGGTGACGCCAGTCCGTCGGCCCACGAGAGCGCGCAGTAGACCTTCTCTCCCGTGGAGATGACGTGCCGGGCCCGGGCGGAGCCACCCTCGATGCCGATCAGCATGTCGGTGCTCAGCCGGAAGGTCTGGTCGGCCCCGGTCGCGTCCGCCGCGTGCGCGTCCTCGCCGACCATCGTCCACTCGGCCGGGACCCGGCCGTAGTCGAAGGCGGGCTCGCAGACGAGTTCCACCTCGACCGAGCCCTCGAGGCACTCGATGGTCCGGATCAGCATGTGGTCGGCGTCGTCGTCGGCCGGCGGGCGGGTGTGCGGGGTGACGGTGTCGGGGCCTTTCGACGGACCCATCGTCAGCGCGTCGTGGACGAGCAGCCAGCCGGCCGGGGTGTGCCAGGTGGTCGTCATGACGTTGGTGCCCGGCACGTACGTCCGGGCGGTCGGCTGGTTGATCCCGTACGGCCCGAACCGGAACGACCCGGCACCGCGGTCCAGCAGGTTGCCGAACGCGCTCGGCGCGTCGAACGCCGGCACACAGAGCCAGTCGACCGATCCGTCCGGGGCCACCAGCGCGCCGGTGTGGCAGTTCGACAGGAACGCGTAGTCGGCGATCGGTGGGAACGGTGAGGTCGAGGTCATGGCGGGGCTCCTTCACACTCGCGGGCCTATCTCCACCATCGGCCGGTCGAACGGAACGGCAAATCACCCGCCAGTGATGATTGTGCGGTCACCGGCGTCCTCGGTCCCCTCCTCGGAGAGCTGCGCACGCTGCTCGAGCACGTAGAGCAGGACGAAACCAGGCACCACGATCACCAGTGCCAGCCCGACCGCCACGAGCAACGTGACCAAGGTGCCCTCGGGTGCGGCGGCCGCCGAGACGGTCAAGCTCTCCGGCAGGATGTACGGCCACTGGGCGATGCCCCAGCTGACGATGATCAGGGCCACCGCCAGGATGGCGAGAACCCGCGCGCCGCGAGCGGCGTACCGCATCAACAGCACCAGGGCGCCGAATCCGCAGACCACACTGAGGATCGCGGTCGGAAGTGCTCTCGACGTCAGGCCGTCGAAGACGTGCGGTGCGTCGGCGTTCAGAACGAACAGGCCGACCACCGCGACCACTGCCGCGGCGACGGCGCTCACCACGGCCCGGCGGCGGAAGTACTCGGCCATCGCGAACTGGCGGAAATGCCTCGCGTCCCACACCAGGTACACCGCCGCCAGGTACGCCGCCGCCACGACCCCGAGCACCCCGGTCACCACCGACGTCGGGTTCAGCCAGCTGTCCACCGGGTCGCCGGCCTTGCCACCCGACGGCACGTGCCCCGACGCGATGCCACCCGCGATCGCACCCATGCAGAACGGCACGAGCACCGACGACAGCGCGAACGCCCCGCCGAACACCCGCCGGAACCGCAACGTCACCACCGCCTTACGGAAGGCGAAACTCGCTCCGCGCAGGACGATCCCGAACGCGGCCAGGGTGAGCGGGACGAACAACGTCAGCACGATCGACTCGTACGCCGCCGGGAAGGCGGTCCAGGTGACGACGAAGATGAAGATCAGCCAGACGTGGTTCGCCTCCCACACCGGACCGATCGACCGCTCGATCACCGCGCGCGGTTCCGCGCCGCGCTCGGGTCCGCCCGCGGTCAGGTCCCAGAACCCGGCGCCGAAGTCCGCTCCACCGAACACCGCGTACGCCGCGAGGGCGAGCAGCAGCACGACCGCGATCGTCGTACTCACGGTGCCCGCTCCTCGACCGCCTCGGTCTCCTTCCCGCCCTGCTCCCGGTCCTCCTTCACGGCCGCCTCCGGCGCGGGCCCGTACGGCGTGTCGCTGTCGACGAAACCGCCCGCCCGGCGGAAGCGCCGGCTCATCCCCCGCAGCACCAGGATCGTCGTGACGCCGAGCGCGACGTAGAGCACGAACACGGCGATGAAAGTGATCCAGACGCCGGTGTTGGCGGTGGCCGCCTCCTCCACCTTCATCTGCTTGTAGACGATCCACGGTTGCCGGCCGACCTCGGTGACGATCCAGCCCGCCTCCATCGTGATGACCGCGAGCACGCCGCTGCACGCGGCGGCACGCAGGAACCACCTGCTCTTGGGCATCCGCCGGCGGAAGAGCCACGTCACGCCGTACCAAACCGACAGCAGGAACAGAGCGGAGCCGAGCCCGACCATGACGTCCCACGCCAGGTGGACGATGTTCGTCTCCGAGATGGTCGGCCGATCCCCGACCGGGACACTGTTCAGGCCTTGTACGACGGTCGCCGTGCCGGTGCTCGGATCGGACAGCCAGGACGCCAGTCCCGGGATCGGGATCCCACCGGAGACTGTGTCGTTCGAGTTCAGCTTGCCGAGCAAGGTCTCCGGTACGTCGGAACGCGTCGTCGGCACCAGTTCGATCGCGGCGAACTTCTCCGGCTGGTTGTTGTACACCCAGCGGGCCAGCGCGTCGCCGACCCCCATCTGGATCGGCGTCATGATCGCGGCGACCGTGAACGCGATGGTGAACCCGATCCGGTGGTACCGGTCGTTCCGGCCGCGCAGCATCCCGGTCGCGTACACCGACGCGACCAGGAACCCGCCGACCAGGTACGCCGCGATCACCATGTGCGCTGCCTGCAACGGCATCGCGTCGTTGAAGATCACCTCGAGCGGGTCGACCTCGGTGATCTCTCCGTTCGCGTTCATCGTGAAGCCGGCGGGCGCGTTCATCCACGCGTTCGCCGCGACCACCGAGATCGAGCCGAAGATGCCGGCGATCACGATCGGTACGCCCGTCCAGAAGTGCGTCCACGGCTTCAGCCGGCGCCAGCCGAAGAGATAGATCGCGACGAAGATCGCCTCGGTGAAGAAGAACAGCCCCTCGAACGCGAACGGGATGCCGAACGCCTCGCCGTAGACGCCCATGAACCGCGGCCAGAGCAGCCCGAACTCGAAGCTCAGCACGGTCCCGGTCACCGCACCGACGGCGAACGTCACGGCCATGTACTTCGACCACCGCTGCGCCAGCACCAGCGCGTCGTGGTCGGCACGCTTGATCCCGCGGTAGTTGGCGATCAGCGTCATGAACGCCCACGACACCCCGAGCGGCACCAGGATGATGTGGAAGGCGAGCGTGAACGCCATCTGCGCCCGCGCCCACGGAACCGGGTTCACGGCCGCGACGGCCAGAGCGGTGACGGTCTCCCCCATGATTCGACTCTTTCCGGTCCGGGCCGCACCGGGCATCATCCGACGAGAGTGATTCCTCAGACCAGGTTGAGGTCCCACGCCCGGCGAACGGCCCCGTTACGGCTCGTCACCGAGAGTTTCCGCAAGATGTTCCGTACGTGCGTCTTCACGGTGTTGGCCGAGATGAACAGCTCGGCGGCGATCTCGCTCGTGGTGCGCAGCTTCGCGAGCAATCGCAGTACGTCGAGCTCCCGCTCCGACAGGTCCTCGACGATCGATGCCGGGTCGTCCGCCCGGCCTGCGGCCGCTGTCTGCTCCGGGCGCAGCCAGCCGGCCAGCGAGCGCAGCGCCGGATCGTCGCGGATGATCGCCCGGAGCCGCGCGGGGGTGTGCATGAACGGGCGGCGGATCCGCTCGCCGCGAGCGAGCAACAGCGCCTTGGCGATCCCGGACCTCCCACCGGCGGAATTCCCGTCGAGCCATTCGGCCCACGCGAGGTCCAGAAGATCCTGCACCCCCTGCGATGCGGTCATCGGCCGGCGGTGGGTCACGTCGTGCGGCCTGGCCCGGTCCAGACCGACTCCCGCCGCCTCGGCCTCGACGTACCCGCGCAGCCAGCTGTCCGGCGGTTCCGAGTTCCGCAGCGCACACCGGGCGCCGACCCGATCGCCCCGGTCCCGCATCAGCCGTACGCGCAACAGCCCGAACATCGAGCTCAGCAGGCTGTCGTCCTGCGTCTCGCGGAGCCGGCGAGCGCGGTCGAGGGAATGCTGGGCCCGGGCGAGCTCCTGACGTTCGAGGGCCACCCACGCATGCGCCAGATGTGTTGCGGCGGGACGCTCCGCCGCGGCGACGGACTTCTCGGCGAATCGCATGGCCGTGTCCGCAAGCCCTTGTCCGCGGGACAGCTGTCCACGGCAGGCTTCGGCGAGTGACAGCGTGGCGACGCATCGCAACCGGAGATCCTCGCAGTCACCCGCAGCGGCCGACCGGACCGCGTCGGCGAGCACAGCACACGCGACATCGAGGTCGCCGCCGCGGAGGAACGCCGTACCCTCCGCACTCAGAACCAGTGCCGGCAGCACTGCGGTCCCGTGCGCGGCCAGCTCCTCCCGCTCTGCCCGCGTATCCACTCTCATGCCCTGGCCCCCTCCGCACAGCCTGCTTCGCACCGTCCGGCCAGGCCGGACGGTGCGAACGGTCCCTTCCTTCAACTGTGGGGTTCACGGACGGCACCCGGCATCGCCCCGATGGGGTGAAGCGGGGATCAGGTGACGCGTTTGGGGCGACCTCGGCCGGTGGCGGCTTTGCGGGCCTCCAGGGCGGCCGCGAGGTGGGCGTACTGCTCCACCGTGCGGCGCGCGTACTGGTTGTGGTCCAGGATGCGTGGCCACCAGTGGCGGCCGAGTTGCTCGTGCATCCAGAGGAAGCCGATCGCGAAGCCCATGCTGACCAGGGCCCGGAACGCGAGGAACTTCCACGGTTCCGGTGGCAGTCCCGGCGTACCGGCGACCACCCATTCGGTCACGACCGCGTGCACCAGCAGGGCGAGCGGGAAGCCGATCACCCAGTAGACCGCCGCCGGCGCGAACACTCCGGCGGGGACCTTGCCCAGTCCGACGAGTACGGCGTACCCGGCGCCGAACAGCATGAGCGGGACACCGAGGCCGAGGCCGGTGACCACTGCCCAGCCGGCGGGCTGACCGACGAACGCGGCCAGACCACCGGCGATCAACCCGGCCGCGGCACCTACCGCGGTGGCCGGGACCGAGAACTCCGCGAGCTGCTTCAGATGAGTCATGTCAGCCCACAGCCACGCCGAAGCGGAACAGGCAGTAGAACAGCATGCCCAGGTAGAACACCGCGCCGAACCCGATGATCACGTTGCGCACCGGTCCAGGGCGGATCGGCTTGGGCAGCAGCTTGTTGTTCACCAGGAGCAACACGATGCAGTACGCGCCCATCGCGAATGTGGACAGGAAGGCGAGCGTGTCCAGGATCCCTGCCGGTCCGTCGGCCGGACCGAACAACAGGATCAGGATCCCGAAGACGATGACACCCCACAGGAACCCGGCGTACAGCCTCGACATCGAGAACCGCTTGGCTCCCGGTACGAAGTAGTACGTCATATCGGCCTGGCCGCGGGAGAACGAGTCGAACAGACCGAGGGTCGCGTTCAGCCCGATCAGTGCGATGAAGGCGAAGAACAGCGTGCCCAGGACCGGGCTGCCGGCCGACGCGAACGCGTCCGACATCGCCTTCAGCGCCGCCTCGCGGTCACCGCCTTCGATCAGCGAAGCCACGTTCGGGTTCGTCCGGGCCGCCGACATGGCCAGCACGGTGAACGAGATCGTGACCAGCATCGTGATGCCCCAGAACAGCAGGATCGCGTCGAACGTGACCCACTTGCGCCAGCCCTTCCACTTGGCCAGCTCCGTCGCGTCCTCGGTGTCGAACATGAAGCCCCGCGACGGCATCGACTCGGCCTCGTCGGCCGCTCGCAGACCGCGGATCTTCGGGATGTGCGCACCCATGCCGGCACCGCTGTCCCGCAGTTGCAGCGTGTACCACATCTGCTGCATGCCGGACGGCCCGGCGAACGCGATCGACCCGACCACGACCGGGAACCAGGCCGACGTCATCGCCTCGTGCGGGAAGTACCCGAAGGCGAACATGCCGGACAGCGTCCGGCCGAGGTCGTCCCAGCTGCCGACGATCGCCGCGATCACCGACGTACCGACGACCAGCAGGCCGATCAGCAGACCGAGCAGTTTCTCGAGGAAGTTGTAGATCACCGACAACAAGCTGAACAGCACACCGACGAACACCAGAGCCACGCAAGCGGTGACCTGCCAGGGTATGCCGGAGATCTCCTCGAATGCGGCCGCACCGGCGGACAGATGACCCGGCCACATATAGATCAGGATCGCCGCGACGTAGAAGAACCACATCATCGGTTTGAAGATCCGCGCCGCCCCGAAGAAGATGCTCTCCCCGGTCGCCATCGCGTACCGGGCCATCTCCAGCAGGACGAACGCCTGCAGGGTGACACCGACCATGAACAGCCAGCGGATGTCCGGCCCGAACACCAGGACGAGCCGGGGCCACATGTAGGACTCGCCCATGCCGACGCCCAGTGCGACCAGGAAGACGGTCGGACCGAGGATGTGCATCGAGGGCGGCGCGTCCGGAAGCTTCCGGATCGGCATCGGTTCGAGCCGGCCCGCGCGCCAGACCTTCTCGGTCACTGCCGCGGCGGCGGGCTCTTCAGGTACTTCTGAGGTCTTGCTTGTGACGTCCAAGGCGGACTCCTTAGATCGACGCCAGCATGGGCTTTACCGCTCCCCCGTGCACTCCCCCCGTTCCAAACGCATCACCGGCTTCCTCCGACAGGGGTTATCCGAGCGGCCCGGCGTTGCGGGCCCAGCGGTATTTGGCACCGAGCACCTGGACAGGGGTCTCGGTGGTGTACGGGTACGCGACCACACCGTGGTCGAACAGGTACTGACTGGCTTCCTCGACCTCGACGTCACCGGACAGCGAGGCCACCACCGGCTTGTCGATGCCCTTGGCCCGGAACTCCTCGACCACCTCGGCGACCAGCTTCGCGAACACCATCGGCGGTGTCACGATCGTGTGCCAGTAGCCCAGGATCAAGGCGTGGATCCGCTCGTCGGAAAGCCCGAGCGCGATCGTGTTGCGGTACGTCGACGGCGGCTCGCCACCGGTGATGTCGACCGGGTTGCCGGCGGCACCGAACGGCGGGATGAACTCGCGGAACGCGGCGTCCAGATCGGCCGGGATGTCCATCAGCGTCAGCCCGGCGTCCACGCAGGCGTCCGACAGCAGTACGCCGGAACCGCCCGCGCCGGTGATGATGACGACGTTCTCGCCCTTCGGCGTGGGCAGCAGCGGGATGCCGCGGGCGTACTGGAGCATCTCGTTCAGCCCCGGCGCCCGGACCACACCGCTCTGCCTGAGGATGTCGTCGTACACCTTGTCGTTGCCGGCCAGGGCGCCGGTGTGCGAGCTCGCGGCCCGCGCGCCCAGGTCGGTGCGGCCGGCCTTCAAGACGACGACCGGCTTCTGCTTCGACACCCGGGCCGCCGTCTCGGCGAACGCCCGGCCGTCCTTCAAATCCTCCAGATGCATGGCGATCAGGTTGGTGTTGTCGTCGTTCTCGAAGAACGTCAGGAGGTCATCCTCGTCGATGTCAGCCTTGTTGCCTACCCCAACAATCGCCGAAACGCCCATCCGGCTGGACCGGCTGAAGCCGAGGATCGCCATCCCGATCCCGCCGCTCTGTGACGAAAGCGCAACACTTCCCCGCACGTCGTACGGCGTGCAGAACGTGGCGCAGAGGCTCTCCGGCAGGTAGTAGTAGCCGTAGATGTTCGGGCCCAGGATGCGGACGTTGTGCTTGCGGGCGATCGCGACGACCTCGTCCTGCAGGTCCTGCTCACCGGTCTCGGCGAACCCGGAAGGGATCAGGATCGCGCCCGCGACCCCCTTCTGGCCGCACTGCTCGAGCGCGCCGCCGACGAACTTGGCCGGTACGGCGAACACTGCGACGTCCACGTCACCCGGGACATCGGTGATGCTGGGGAACGCCTTCAGCCCCAGGATCTCGTCGGCCTTCGGGTTGATCGGGTAGATGTCACCGGCGTACCCGCCGTTGACCAGGTTCTTCATCACCGAGTTGCCGATCTTGCCGGCCTCGTTCGACGCCCCGATCACGGCCACCGCGCGCGGCTTCATGATCCGGGTCATCGCGGTCAGGATCTCCTCCTGGCTGTACCGATCGACCGGCTTGCCGGCCTCGGCGTCCACGATGATCCGGAAGTCCACCGCGGTCGAGCCGTCCGGGCCGGCCAGCACCGGGTTCAGGTCGACCTCGGCGAACTGCGGGAAGTCGGTGACCAGGTCCGACAGCCGCTTGATCAGGTCACCGACCGCGTCCTTGTCGACCGGCTTGGCGCCGCGGACGCCTTCCAGCATCTCGTGCGCGCTGATCCCGTCGACCATCGCGCGCGCCTCCTCCGCCGTCAGCGGGGCGAGGCGGAAGGTGACGTCCTTGAGCACCTCCACAAGGACGCCACCCAGTCCGAAGGCGACCACCTTCCCGAACGTCGGGTCGGTGACCGCGCCGACGATGACCTCCTGCACGTCACCGCCGGTGACCAGCATCTTCTGCACCTGGACGCCGACGATCTCGGCGTCCGCTTTGTAGGCTTTCGCATTGTCGACAATCGTCGCGAACGCCTGCTGGGCAGCCTGTTCGGAGTCCACGCCGACCACCACGCCGCCGGCGTCGGTCTTGTGCAGGATGTCCGGCGACACGATTTTCAGTACGACGGGGAAGCCGATCTCGGCCGCGAGACCGGCCGCTCCCTCGGCAGTCGTGGCCAGCCCCTCGCCCGGTGTCGGGATGCCGTACGCGTCCGCGACCTGCTTGGCCTCGGGTGCGCTCAGCGAGGTGCGGCCGTCCGCCAGAGCCTGGTCGAGGATGGTCCGGACTGCTGCCTTGTCATAGGTCATTGCGATGAACTCCAATCGAGGGAAGGTTTGTCAGACGACGCCGGCGGCCTTGAGTTCCTCGAGCTCGGCGGTATCGATGCCGAGCGCGCCGTAGATCGCGGGGTTGTGCTCGCCGAGACCGGGTGAGGTCTCCACCTGCACCGGGGAGTCGGACAGCTTGATCGGGCAGCCGACGGTCTTGAAGCTGCCGCGCTGCGGATGCTTGACCTCGACCACCGCGCCGAGCTCGGCCAGCGTCTCGTCCTCGATCAGCTCACGGGTGGACATGATCGGCCCGCACGGCACGTTCAGGGCGTTGAGCTTGTCCATCACCTCGAACTTGGTGTGCTGCTCGGTCCACTGCTCGATCAGCGCGAACATCTTGTCGAGCTTGTCGAGCCGCGCGAGCGGGGTGGACCAGTCCGGGTCGTCGGCCAGCTCCGGCTTGCCGATCAGCTTCGCGATCGGGGCCCAGCCGGGCGGCTGGACGATCACGTAGATGTAGTCGTTCGGACCGCCCGGAGCGCACTTGAGCGCCCAGCCGGGCTGACCGCCGCCGGAGGCGTTCCCGGACCGCGGCACCTCGTCGCCGAAGTGCTCGTTCGGGTACTCGGCCAGCGGGCCGTGGGACAGCCGCTGCTGGTCGCGCAGCTTCACCCGGGTCAGGTTGAGCACCGCCTCCTGCATCGCCACGGTCACCCGCTGGCCCTGGCCGGAGTTCGTCCGCTGGTACAGCGCGGCGAGGATGCCGGCGACCAGGTGGATCCCGGTGCCGGAGTCGCCGATCTGCGCCCCGGTCGCGGTCGGCGGACCGTCCTCGAAACCGGTCGTGCTCATCGCGCCGCCCATCGCCTGCGCGACCACCTCGTAGGCCTTGAAGTCCTCGTACCGCCCGGGGCCGAAGCCCTTGATCGAGGCGAAGACGAGCCGTGGGTTCAGCAGCTGCAGCCGCTCCCAGGTGAAGCCCATCCGGTCGATCGCGCCAGGGGCGAAGTTCTCCACCAGGACGTCGGCGCTCTTGACCAGATCGGTGAAGATCTCCTTGCCCCGCTCGGACTTCATGTTCAGCGTGATGCTGCGCTTGTTGCAGTTCAGCATCGTGAAGTAGAGGCTGTCGACGTCCGGAAGGTCGCGCAACTGCTGGCGGGTGATGTCGCCGGTGGGTGCCTCGAGCTTGATCACGTCGGCGCCCAGCCAGGCGAGGATCTGCGTACAGGACGGTCCGGACTGCACGTGGGTCATATCGAGAACGCGGACACCATCGAGGGCCTTGTTCATAAGGAGTCCTCCCCTACTTGTGCGGTCACTTGTACATCGTCTGGTTCATCGTTCCGGGGGCGTACGCGTCCGGGTCGACCCAGACGTTGATCAGCGACGGCAGCCCGGACTCGCGGGCCCGCTGCATGGCCGGCCCGATGTCCTTGGGGTCGCGGACCTCTTCGCCGTACCCGCCGAGCATCTTGGCGAACTCGTCGTACTTCACGTCGCCGAGCGTGTTCCCGATCCGGCCGCGGGCGGCGCCGTACTTGGCCTCCTGGCCGTAGCGGATCTGGTTCATCGAGGAGTTGTTGCCGACGACACCGACGAACGGGAGGTTGAAGCGGACCAGCGTCTCGAAGTCCCAGCCGGTCAGCGAGAACGCGCCGTCGCCGAAGAGGGCGACGACTTCCTGGTCCGGCCGCGCGTACTTGGCCGCCATCACGAACGGGATGCCGACGCCGATGGTGCCCAACGGACCCGGGTCCATCCAGTGACCGGGCGCCTTCGGCTGGACGACGCCGCCGGAGAAGGTGACGATGTCACCGCCGTCGCCGATGTAGATCGAGTCCTCGGTGAGGAACTCGTTGATCTCGTGCGCGAGCCGGAGGGGGTGGATCGGGTTCGCGTCGGACAGCTGCTTGGGAAGCCGCTTCTGGTACGACGCGTCCTCCTCGGCCCGCAGTTCCGCGAACCAGGCCTTGCGATCGGTCTTCTTGCTCCGTTCGGAGGCAGCCTGGGTGACCGCGGCCAGGATCGCGCCGGGGTCGCCGACCAGACCGAGGTCGATGTCGCGGTTCTTGCCGACAGTGCGGTAGTCCATGTCGATCTGGACCACGGTCGCGCTCTTCGGCAGCCGGCGCCCGTACCCCATCCGGAAGTCGAACGGCGTACCGACGATGAGGATCAGGTCGGCGTTGTTGAAGCCGTATCGCCGCGACAAGTGGAAGTGATGCGGGTCGCCGGGCGGCAGCGTGCCACGGGCGGACCCGTTCATGAACGCCGGTACGTCGTTCTGCCGGACGAACTCGATCGCCGCGTCGGTACCGCGCGACGTCCACACCTGGGTGCCGAGCAGCACCACCGGCTTCTCGGCCCGGACCAGCAGGTCGGCCAATGCCTCGATGCTCGCCGGGTCACCGATGCTCTTGGTGGACGCCCGGTACCGCCCGGCCTCGGGGATGCTGGCCGACTCGACCGGCACCGAGTTGTCCAGGATGTCGCGCGGGATCTCCAGGAACGACGGGCCGGGCGCGCCGTTGTAGCACTCGCGGAACGCCATCGACACCATGTCGGCGACGCGTGCGGTGTGCGGCACGGTCGCGGCGAACTTGGTGATCGGCGTCATCATGTCGACGTGCGGCAGGTCCTGCAGGGACCCCATCTTGTGCTGGTTCAGCGCACCCTGGCCGCCGATCAGCAGCATCGGGCTCTCGGCGCGGAACGCGTTGGCGACTCCGGTGACGGCGTCCGTCGTACCAGGGCCGGCGGTGACGACCGCGCAACCGGGCTTGCCGGTCATCCGCGCGTACCCGTCGGCCGCGTGCGCCGCGACCTGCTCGTGCCGGACGTCGACCACGGCGATGCCTTCGTCTACACAGCCGTCGTAGATGTCGATGATGTGACCGCCACAGAGCGTGAAGATCACGTCGATCCCCTCGGCCTTCAAGGCCTTCGCGACCAGGTGGCCACCGGAGATCGTGGCCGGTTCCGGCTCGCTGACCTCTGCGACTGATTGGGATTCCGACACTGTCTGCGCCATCTGCAGTCATCTCCTCGGAAGGCCGGCGAGCGGCTTCGTCTCTTGATTGAGCACTGTGTAGATTGCATACCGTATGGTGTAGTCGTAGTCTTATCCCACGCCATGGTGCTTGTCCAGAGCTCGGCGCCCGGAGGCTCAGATGACGATCCACGACGAACTCGACCGGACCCGCCAGGCCGTTCTCGCACTGGAGAAATCCCTTGTGGCGTTGAGGAATCAGCTCGGTCCGCACCTGGACGTACTGCGCCTGCTGGACGATCTCGAGCGGTGTTCGACGGACCTACGGCGACTCGAGCAGCAGGTGCGCGCTCCACGCCGGCAGGAGCTGGTGGTGATCCCCGACGACGACCGCGACCACGGATGGTGGAGTGCCGGGGACGTCGATCACGAAGGCGTCCGCGCATAACGCAGCACGCCCCGCAGACAGCGTCTGCGGGGCCCGGGTACAGCTGAGGTCAGCGGATGGCCTCGACGATCCTGTCGAGGAACTGCATCGGGCGGACCAGGTCGTCGTAGTCGATCGGCGGCCGGCGGGTCTCGGCCATCTCCAGGAACGCGCGCAGCCCGGGCTCGACGTACGACTTGCCGAGGGTGAGCTCGCGGGCAGCGAGGCCGCGCCGGCCGACGACCATGCCGTGGAACGGAACCCGACCGTCCGGTTCAGGCAGTACCAGCTGGACCACGACCCGGACCCCACCGACGTCGGCTGTCGCGATGACGGTGTCGGTGACCTGGTCGACCTGTACGGGACCGATGGCGCCCGGGACGAGTCTGAGGGCGACGTCGACCGGGTGGATGCCGTAGAAGTAGATGCCGCCGTACTCACTGTCCGGATCCGCCGGGCCCGTGGTGATCACCGTCTGTGGAGTGCCGAGCGACGCGGCTTGCTCGGCGAGTGCATCCGTGTCCGGAACCCAGCGGACGGCTGAGGACGACGTCAACGGTGCATCGTGTTCGCGCGCTGCGGCAACGATCGCCCGGGCGTCCGCCTCGGTGCATGCGAGCGGCTTGTCCACGAACACCGGCAGGCCTTCGGCCAGGAACGGTACGGCGTGCTCCCGGTGCAGACCGCCGTGCCGGTCAGTGATGATCACCGCGTCGACCAGGCCGAGCAGGTCCGTGGGTGCGTCGACGAGCCGCTCGATCTGCCCGGTCGCGCGGAGCTTCTCGTTGCGTTCGCTCGCACCGCCGCTGAGGGCGACGACCCGGGTCTCCCCCGCGCGGCGCTCGACGTTCAGGTGGTCGATGATGTGATCGGCGTGGGAGTTCTCCGTACCGATGATCCCGATGCGCACGTCCCGCATGTCCCGCATGTCCCGCATGTCACTGTCTCCCGGTGAGCTGGACCGGGCCACCGGTCCGGGCGGATTCGTAGACGCCGAGCACGACTTCGAGCGCACGCCGTGCGTCCCGGGTGCCGACCGACGGCGGGCGGCCGTCGCGCACCGCCTCGATGAAGTCGACGTACTGGTCACGATGGGCGTCGGCGACCGATCCGGAGACGCTCGCCTCGGCGGCCGGCTCCCCGGCTTCGACTGGCCGGACGCCTGTCGCCTGGTCCGCGGGTTCGCCGTCTGCGGTGTCGAAGGCGACGAGGTCGTCCTGCTCGATCACAGCACTGCCGCGATCGCCGTACACGGACAGCCGGACCGGGCGGCCCGGGTACGCCGAGGTCATGGCCACGATGGACCCGATCGCCCCGCTGCGGAACCGCACGGTCGCCGCCACCGTGTCCTCGACATCGATCCGCTCATGCGCGAGCCGATCGCTGTACGCCTGCACCTCGACAGGCTCGCCGAGCATCCACAGCAGCAGGTCGACCACGTGGATGCCCTGGTTCATCAGGGCTCCGCCGCCATCGAGTGCCACCGTGCCACGCCAGCCACCGGAGTCGTAGTACTCCTGCGAACGCCAGAAGGCTGACTCGGCGATACCCGCGGTGATTCGGCCCAGCCGACCATCGGCGACGGCCTGATGGACGAAGGCCGGGGCGTGCTGGAACCGGCGCTGGCTGATCACCGCGACGGTCAGTCCAGTCTGCTGCTCCGCATCGATGAGCCGGTCTGCCGCTGCCAGGGTGACGTCGATCGGCTTCTCCACGATGACGTGCTTGCCGGCCATGAGCGCCGTGATCGCGGCATCGGCGTGCATGCCGCTGGGCAGGCAGATGCTCACCGCGTCGATGTCCGCGCGGGCGCAGGCCTTCTCCAGTTCCGTCATCGGCTCACCGCCGTACTCGCTGGTCAGCGCGGCGGCCCGGTCCGCCTCCACGTCGACGATCGCGACCAGCTCCGCCTCGCCGGGCAAGGACGTGATCAGGCGGGCATGGGTCGCACCGATGACTCCGGCACCGACTACTGCGAACTTCATGCGGACTGTCCTCTCAGTTGCCACGGCACGACGACACCCCCGGCGTCGGCGCTCTCCTGTGCAAGCAGTGCGACCCGCGTCGCGGCGAAGCCGACCGCCGTACTGATCTCGGGCTCACGACCCGCTATGAATGCGTCGAACGCATCGGCCGCCGGTCGCCGGCGCGGCGGCAGCTCGACCTCCCACGGCGGACGGTCGGTGGTTGCCGCGATCAACTTGTTCTGCGCCCAGAACAACTCCACCGTCCCCTCCGTGCCGGTCAGCCGCATCCGGTAGTCACCGTGGTACGGCGAGGCCGCGGGCGTCAGCCAGTTGACCTCGATCGTCGCGACGACCGAGCCGGCCCTGAGCAGGAGCGATCCCGCCAGCGCAAACTCGCTGCTATCCACCAGCCCCGTGATCGTCCCTCCGGTCGCACCGGACAGCAGCAGGACCAGGTCGATGTCGTGGACGGCGAGATCGCCGAGGATCCCGCCGTACCCCTTCCTGGTGAGGAACCAGTCCGGCCGGGTGGGGCGGTTGAGTTTGTGCGGTCCAGTCGACGCGACCTGGACCAGCTCGCCCAGCGAACCGTCGGCCAGCAGCGCGCGGGCAGCGAGGGTCTCGGGATAGTTCCGCTTCTCGAGCAGCAAGGAGACGATCCGCCCGGTCTCCCGCTGGGTGGTCTCGATCGCGTCGAGCTCGGCGAGCGTCGTACACAGCGGTTTGTCCGCGAGCACGTGAGCGCCGGCGCGGAGTGAGTCGACGATCGCCTCGGCCCGGTCCGCGTAGATGCCCGCGATCATGACCACGTCGGGTCGCAGCTCGTCGAGCAGCTTCCGGTGGTCGTCGTACGCCGGTACGCCGAACTCCCCGGCGTACCGCCCCGCCGTCGCCGGATCCGGGTCCGCGACGCCGACCAGCGCGAGGTCCGCACGTAAGGGCACCTCGTCCAGCGCGTACCTGACATGGGAATGCGCGGCGCCGATCACGGCCAGCCGGAGGGGTGCGGGCATGGATCGAGTCTAGGGGGCACCTCCCGCGATCGAGGTGCAACCAGTGACAGCCGAGCCGGCCACGGCCAGGCACTGCTTGAGCAGGCCGCGGAGCCTGATGTCGTCCGCGGCCCGAGCAGCGACGGCCACGGCTTCGGCGGCGTGCTCGGTGGCGACGAAGGTCCGGTAGATCGGCTCGCTCCACCCGAACCGCCCGAGCAGCGGCAGCCACCACCGTGCCGCTCCACCAGGCTCGTCGGCCGACCCCAGCAGGTGCAGCGCTGTCCGATGGGCTCGCGCGAGCCTGACCCGCTCGTCGGTGCGGATCTCGCCACTGACCAAGGCCGTCGATACGGACAACGCGACCAGACGTGCCGAGTGCTCGAATCCGACGCCGGCGGTGTCGAGGAAGTGCGGCGCCAGCGGCAGCAACTCGCGGCGGCCGGCTGAGCTGCTGTGGTCATGTACCGCCCTGGCCACCGCGCTCAGGACCGGATGCACGCAGGCCGGTCGATCCGTCCATGGTTCGCGAGCCAGCTTCGACACCAGCTCCATCACGCACGGATCAGTCCGCGCGACCTTCGCGTAGCCGCTCACTCGCTCGACCCGGCGACCGGCGTACCGAGTTGTGGCCGGACCGGTAGCGCAGGTCGTCCTGGTTGTTTGAGCAGCCGCACGCTCAGTGCGGTGAGTACGCCGAGTAGCCCGGCGCCGAGGAACAACGGCCGGTAGCCGATCACCGCGACCAGCGATGCCGCGACGCCGATGCCGACCAGTCCACCGACGGCCTTGGCCGAGTAGAGGATCGCCTGGTTCTGCAGCAGGCTGTGCTCGCCGAAGAACTCCAGCACGAGGTTGGCCATGATCGCGTAGAACGCACCGCCGCCGAGCCCGGCGAACATCGCGCACACCACGAACGCCCACCCCGCACCCGCCTCACCGGCGACGACCAGACCGACATGGGTGAACCCCTCGACCATCAGTACGGCGGCCAGCACCCGGCGCCGGCCGAATCGGTCCGACAGGTTACCGGCGAACGAGCGGCCCAGGCCGTTGACCGCGGCAAGCATTCCGGCGGCGAACCCGCCCACCGCGACACCCAGCTCCGCGGTCAAGGCGTAGCTCACGACGAACGCGATGCCGAACAGGGAGAGCGCCGTACTGATCGCCAGCATCAGCCACATCAGCGGCAGCGCACCGGTGCGCATCGCCTCACCCGGACGGTAGTGACGCACCGCCGGGAGGTTGTGCGGGATGCTCCGGTTCAACGTCCGGTCGATCGCCCAGGCCTGCGCATCGAGGTCCGCGGGCCACCAGTGCCGCGGCGGATCCTTCAGCAGGCCGCCGGCCACCAGCACCACGAGGAGTGCGATCAGCGCGGTCAGATCGAAGACAATCCGCTGACTGGATTGGAAGATTGTCAACAATGCGATGCTCGGTACGGCGCCCACCGCGAAGCCGCCCGTGACGAACCCGATCGTCGCGGTCCGCCGATCCGGGAACCACCGGGCCGCCGTGGTGATGCAGGCGGCGTACACGAGACCTGCGCCGGTCCCGCCGAGCAGCGCGTAGCCGACCACGACCGCGAGATAGCTGTCCGCGTGGGCCAGCGTCGTGAGGCCGATCGCGGCGAGCACGCCGCCCACAACGACGAGCTGAGTCGACGTGGCACGCCGACTCCGATGGACCCAGGCGGCCGGGATCGCGACCAGCGCCTGACAGGCCACGAAGACGGCGAGCAGCCACAACGTCCTGGCCGCACCCCAGCCGCGATCGGACTCCAGACCGAGTGCGGCGGTGCCGAACGAGTACTGCAGCGGACTGATGGCAACCATGCAGGCCCATGCGGCCCACAGTTGCCAGCGCCGCGAATGTCCGGTCAGCTCCCGGGCGTCCTCGCCGATCCGGTACCGCCGGCCGTAGACGTCACGGACGTCCCGGGGCTTTGCCGTGCCGGCCGCACTGCCCCGGTCCGGGGGCATCACGTGATTCATGTCGCCTCCTGACTACTGCATACCGTATGAGATCTGTGGTACCGCTCCACGCTTCCGCTGTCCAGACCTCACCGCTTCTTGTCACCAGATTGCATACCGCATACAGTCGTCTGCACACCGATGGAGGCTGACGTGGACCTGATGGAGTACCAAGCCAAAGAACTCTTCGCCCGGCACGGCGTCCCGGTGACGCTCGGCCGGGTGATCGAAGACCCGGCCGATGCCGCCGCGGCAGCCGAGGCGCTCGGCGGACGTGTGGTGGTGAAGGCGCAGGTGAAGACCGGTGGCCGCGGCAAGGCCGGCGGCGTGAAGCTGGCCGCCTCCCCCGACGAAGCCGTGGCGCGCGCAGGCGAAATCCTCGGCATGGACATCAAGGGCCACACCGTGCAGCGAGTGCTGCTCGCGCCGGCCGCGGACGTCGCCGAGGAGTACTACCTCTCCTTCCTGGTCGACCGGGCCAACCGCGAGTACCTGTGCATCGCCAGCACGGAGGGCGGCGTCGAGATCGAGGAGGTCGCGCACACGAATCCGGGCGCGATCGCCAAGGTCGCGATCGATCCGGCCGTGGGTGTCGATGAGGCCAAGGCTGCCGAAATCGTCGCCGCCGCGGGGTTCCCGGCCGGCGCGGAGAACGTCGTACGCCGATTGTGGGACGTGTTCGTCGCCGAGGACGCATCGCTGGTCGAGGTGAATCCGCTGGTCAAATTGGCCGACGGTTCGATCGAAGCCCTTGACGGCAAGGTGACGCTCGACGACAACGCGTCGTACCGGCACTCGGACCACGCGGGCTTCGACGACAAGGCCGCCACCGATCCGCTCGAGGCGGCGGCGCACGAGAAGGGCCTCAACTACGTCAAGCTCGATGGCTCGGTCGGCATCATCGGGAACGGCGCCGGCCTGGTCATGTCGACGCTCGACGTGGTCGCGTACGCGGGTTCGTCGTACGGCGTGAAACCGGCCAACTTCCTGGATATCGGAGGTGGCGCGAGCGCCGAGGTGATGGCGAACGGGCTCGGCATCATTCTGTCCGACGCACAGGTGCGCAGTGTGTTCGTGAACGTGTTCGGCGGAATCACCGCCTGTGACGCGGTCTCGAACGGCATCGTCCAGGCGCTCGAGCTGCTCGGCGACCAGGCCGACAAGCCGCTGGTGGTTCGGTTGGACGGGAACAACGTCGACGAGGGCCGCCGGATCCTTGCCCGGGCCAACCATCCGCTGGTGACCGTGGTGGACACGATGGACGGCGCCGCCGCCCGTGCCGCCGAGCTCGCCGCCCAGAACTGAGAGGTGTGAGATGGCGATCTTTTTGACCGAGCAGAGCCGGGTCATCGTGCAGGGCATGACCGGATCCGAGGGACAGAAGCACACGAGCCGGATGCTTGCCGCTGGCACCAATGTGGTCGGCGGCGTGACCCCGGGCAAGCGTGGGCAGTCGGTCGACTTCGCGAAGCGCTCGATCCCGGTCTACGGCTCGTGCGCCGACGCGGTGAAGTCGGCCGGCGCGGATGTGTCGGTGGTATTCGTGCCGCCTCGCTTCACTCTGGGCGCGGTCGTGGAGGCGGTCGATGCCGGCGTACCGCTGGTCGTGGTGATCACCGAGGGCGTGCCGGTGCACGACACCGCCGCGTTCTTCGCGCACGCCCAGGGCACCGGGACGCGGATCATCGGGCCGAACTGTCCCGGAATCATCAGCCCCGGCCGCGCCAACGCCGGGATCATCCCCGCTGACATCGCGGGGCCCGGGCGGATCGGCCTGGTGTCGAAGTCGGGCACGCTGACGTACCAGATGATGTACGAGCTGCGGGACTTCGGGTTCTCCACCGCCATCGGCATCGGCGGCGACCCGATCATCGGGACGACGCACATCGACGCGCTGGCCGCGTTCCAGGACGATCCGGACACCGACGCGATCGTGATGATCGGTGAGATCGGTGGCGACGCCGAGGAGCGGGCCGCCGCGTTCATCAAGGAGAACGTGACCAAGCCGGTCGTCGGCTACGTGGCCGGCTTCACCGCGCCGGAGGGCAAGACGATGGGCCACGCGGGCGCGATCGTCTCCGGTTCCTCCGGCACGGCAGCCGCCAAACAAGAAGCCCTCGAAGCCGCCGGCGTCCGCGTAGGCAAAACCCCGACCGAAACCGCCGCCCTGATGCGCGCCGTCCTGTCCGTCGCCGAGGTCCCCGTGTGACAACCCTCCAACTCAGTGGGCAGCCCCTCAGCTGGAGGGTTGCCCACTGAGAATCTGAGAGGGCAACCCTCCAACTCAGTGGGCAGCCCCTCAGTTGGAGGGTTGCCCACTGAGAATCTGAGGGGGCAACCCTCCAGGTGAGTGGGCAAGCCCCTCCGAAAACCGGTCGTGCGGGGACGGACGAGGGTCCACGCTGGGGACATGCATCTCACCTTCCTGCATGACCCGCGCGGTGAGTGCTCCACTCTGATCCGGAGGGCGGACGGCGCCGAGTTCACGCTCTCGTCGTACTCACGCAAGCACCGCGTGCCCCATGACCTCGCGCACGCCGTCACCGAACGCGAACTCGGAATGCCCGACGGCATCTTCGGCTGCATCGCTGCTGGTGCGGTGTTCGACAGCATGCAACAGACCGCGGGCAAGAAGCGGTACGACGCCAAGGCCCGAAGCACCCGCATCCTGAAGGCACCGAACAGCATCGGCATCAGCGAGTCGCTCTCGGCCGTCATTCACGAAGCGGTCGAGAAGGACCGGCCGACCCCGTACGCGCGGCTCCGCGAAAGCTGGGGCATCACTCGGCCTGACGCCTGTCCCTACCTCGACGCAGACCTCGACCGCGCCACCGCAACACTGCGCGAACTGAGCCAGCTGTGGCAAGCGAGCTCCGATCCACTCGTCTTTCCCTGGCCGAAGAGACTCCAAGCTCAACCCAGCTGAGAGCGTCGGGGCGGGGCGGTGCTGCGGCGGACGATGAGTTCGGTGGGGACGGCGACTGGGGCGTGGTGGTGTTCGCCGGCTTGGATTTCGGCGATGAGGGCGTCGACACTGCGGCGGCCGACTTCGGCGAAGGTCTGGCGGACGGTGGTGAGGGGCGGCCAGAAGTGGGCCGCCTCTTCCATGTCGTCGAAGCCGACCACACTGACGTCGTCCGGAACCGCGCGGCCGCGCTCGTACAGCGCGCGGAGTAGACCGAGCGCCATCTGGTCGTTGGCGACGAAGACGGCGGTGACCTTGTCGTTGACGGCCAGCCGGCGACCGGCCTCGTACCCGGAGCTGGATGACCAGTCGCCGTCCAGCACCGGCGGGACGTCCCGGCCGTGCTCGATCAGGGTCTGCTCCCAGGAACGCCGGCGCCGGTCCGCCGCGAACGAGGTCGGCGGGCCGCCAAGGTGCCACACGGTCTCGTGGCCCAGGTCCAGCAGATGCTCAGTGGCCAGGCGCGCGCCCTGGGCCTGGTCGGTGTCGACGATCGGGTAGTCGTAGTGCGCACTCGAGTCGACGACGACCACCGGGAGCCCGTCCGGTAGCAGCACGCCGGCTTCGTCCAGCGTGTGCGCCTCGATCAGGATGATCACGCCGTCCACTGCTTGCTCACCGAGCCTGCTGAACGCGTTCGTCACCGCGCTCTGGGTGACGTCCAGCACGGGCAGCAGGTTGATCGCGTAGCCGCTGATGGTGGCCGCGGTGGCGATCGCGTCGAGGGTGCGCGTCGTACCGAAGCTGGACAGCTCGAAGACGATCACGCCGATGCTGCGGAACTCGCCGTTGCGCAGCGCCCGAGCGGCGCTGTTCGGCCGGTAGCCGAGCTGCTGCATGGCGGCCCGGACCCGGTCCCGGGTGGTCGCGTCGACGTTGTGCCGGTCGTTCGCGACCCGGGACACCGTCTGCCCGGACACCCCGGCGAGTCTGGCGACGTCCGCCATCGACGGCCGGCGCCGGACCGATGATTCCTCCGTTGACATCGGGTGCCCTCCCTCAGTTGTGCCCGCAGTGTAGACATGTTGACGTAAACACGTTACCTTCACCGCATCGATGTTGACGTCAACATTGCGCGCGTCGCGGTGACATTCACCGGCGCGGGAAGCGAGAGGAGGTCGACGGACATGGCGGAGTCCGTGGCCCAAGGATCTACCGGGCACCACGTCACACCGGTGCGCGCGGCCGGTCGCCGGCGACGGCGAGCGGCCCAGGACGGCAAGGGGTGGCTGTTCGTCGGCCCGTTCCTGGCCGTCTTCGCGCTCACCTTCCTGGCCCCGATCGGCTATGCGATCTATCTCAGCCTGTTCCGCGACCAGGCGTTCTTCGGCGGCACGGTGTTCGTCGGCCTCGACAACTACACCGAGGCGTTGCGGGACCCGAAGTTCTGGGAGTCGTTCGGCCGGGTCGCGGTGTTCCTGGTCGTCCAGGTGCCGGTGATGCTGATCCTGGCCCTGCTCGCCGCGCTCGCGATCGACAGCGCCCGGCTGCGCGCGGCCGGCTTCTTCCGGATCGTGATCTTCCTGCCGTACGCGGTGCCAGGCGTGGTCGCGGTGCTGATGTGGGGCTACATCTACGGCGACAACTTCGGCCTGGCCGCGAACCTCAACGACCTGTTCGGCACGACCGCGATCCAGCCGCTCAGCAGCAGCTGGATGCTCCCGTCGATCGCCAACATCGTCACCTGGGAGTTCGTCGGCTACAACATGCTGATCTTCTACTCGGCGCTGCGCACGGTCCCCGGTGAGCTGTACGAGGCGGCCGCGATCGACGGAGCCGGGACGTTCCGGACGATCCGGGCGGTCAAGCTGCCGGCGCTGCGCGGCGCGATCGTGATCGCGACGATCTTCTCGATCATCGGCAGCTTCCAGCTGTTCAACGAGCCGAACATCCTGCGCACGCTCGCGCCGAACGTGATCACCACCTACTACACGCCCAACATGTACGCCTACAACCTGTCCTTCGCCGGGCAGCAGTTCAACTACTCCGCCACGATCGCGATCGTGATGGGCGTCATCACCGCGATCATCGCGTACGTCGTCCAGCTCCGCGGATCCCGGGAGGCACTGTGACTGTGCTTTTGGCCGGGCCTTCGGCGCCGGCAGGGTCATGGGGCTCTAACTCCCGGCCTTCCCTCGTCGCTCCAGTCGCTGCGCTCCCTGCGCTCCTCAGTCCAGGCCGGGAGGCCCCATGACCACCACCGTGGACACGCCGCGGGTCGTGCGTACGGCGCGGACTGTGAAGAAGACAGGGACGTCGCCGCTGCGGCCGAAGCGGTCGCCGTTGCTGACCGGCGTGATGGTGCTCTACCTGATCTACACGCTCGTCCCGCTGCTCTGGTTGTTGATCAGCGCCACCAAGACGCAGGACGACTTGCTGTCCACCCCGGGGCTGTGGTTCGGGAAGAGCTTCGCGTTCTTCTCCAACATCAAGGACACGCTCACCTACAACGACGGCATCTTCCTGCGCTGGCTCGGCAACACACTGTTGTACGTCGTTGTCGGCGCGGGTGGCGCGACCTTGCTCGCGACCGCGGCCGGCTACGGGCTGGCGAAGTACAAGTTCGCCGGCCGGCGCGCGGTGTTCGCGGTGCTGCTCGGCGCGGTCGCCGTACCGGGGACGGCGCTCGCGGTCCCGACGTTCCTGATGTTCTCGAACCTCGGGCTGACCAACACCGTGTGGGCGATCATCATCCCGTCGCTGGTGAGTCCGTTCGGGCTCTATCTGATGTGGGTCTACGCGACCGACGCCATACCGGTGGAGCTGCTCGAGGCGGCCCGGATCGACGGCGCCGGTGAGGTCCGGGTGTTCTTCACCGTGGCCTTGAGACTGCTTGCCCCCGGCATCGTCACGACACTGCTGTTCGCGGTGGTGTCCACCTGGAACAACTACTTCCTCCCGCTGATCATGCTCAGCAAACCCAACCTCTACCCGCTCACGGTCGGGCTCACCCAGTGGAGCAACCAAGCGACCGGCGTCGGGGCCCGCCCCATCTACAACCTGGTGATCACGGGGTCGTTGCTGACCATCGTGCCTCTCGTGGTCGCCTTCCTCCTGCTTCAGCGGTTCTGGCAGTCAGGCCTGTCCGCCGGGAGTGTCAAGTGAAAGGGAACAGGATGAAGCTACATCGGCGCGGCATCCGGCAGCTGGTGGTTGCCGGAGCCGCAGTCATCGCCCTGGCGGCCGTGGCCGCGTGCGGCGGCGGCTCGAGCAGCTCCGGCAGCAGCGGCAGCGCGTCCACGGGTTCGCCCGACGCCGTCGACGCCGCGCTCAAGGCGGGCGGCACAATCACCTACTGGAGCTGGACGCCGTCGGCGGAAGCTCAGGTGAAGGCGTTCACGGCGCAGTATCCGAACGTCAAGGTGAACTACGTCAACGCCGGGACCGGCAACGACCACTACACCAAGCTGCAGAACGCGATCAAGGCCGGCTCCGGTGCGCCGGACGTGGCCCAGATCGAGTACCAGGCGCTCCCCCAGTTCGCGCTGCCCGGCTCGCTCGTCGACCTGAACCAGTACGGCTTCAGCCAGTACGAGTCGGCGTACACCGCCTCGACGTGGGCCGCCGTCCACACCGGCAGTGGCCTGTTCGGGCTGCCGCAGGACTCCGGGCCGATGGCGTTGTTCTACAACAAGGAGGTCTTCGACAAGTACGGCATCGCCGTGCCGAAGACCTGGGACGAGTACGTCGCCGCCGCGAAGAAGCTGCACGCGGCCAACCCGAAGGCCTGGATCACCAACGACTCCGGTGATGCCGGCTTCACCACCAGCATGATCTGGCAGGCCGGCGGTCAGCCGTTCAAGACCGACGGCAAGAACGTCACCATCAACCTGCAGGACGACGGCTCCAAGAAGTGGACGAACACCTGGAACCAGCTCGTCACCGGCGGCTTGGTGTCGAACATCCCGGGCTGGACCGACGAGTGGTTCAAGGCGCTCGGCGACGGCACGATCGCGACGCTGCCGACCGGTGCGTGGATGCCCGGCGTGATGGAGGCCTCGGTCAAGGCCGGCGCCGGTAAGTGGGCAGTCGCCCCGATGCCGACGTACGACGGCCAGCCGGCGACCGCGGAGAACGGTGGCAGCACCGAGTCCGTGCTGAAGCAGAGCGCCAACCCGGCGCTGGCCGCGGCGTTCGTGCGGTGGCTGAACCACGACGAGGGTGTGAAGCCGTTCCTGGCCAGCGGTGGCTTCCCGGCCACCACGGCCGACCTCAAGGACCCGGCGTTCGTCGACAAGACGAGTGCGTACTTCGGTGGCCAGAAGATCAACCAGGTTCTCACCAGCGCGGCCGGCTCGGTCGTGAAGGGCTGGAGCTACCTGCCGTACGAGCTGTACGCGAACAGCATCTACGGCGACACCGTCGGCAAGGCGTACCAGTCGAAGTCCGACCTGAACGCCGGACTCCAGGCCTGGCAGGACGCGCTTGTTGCTTACGGCAACCAGCAGGGCTTCCAGGTGAACGGCTGACCCGTGACCCACTTCGCGGTTGGTGAGTCTGATTTCCTTCTCGACGGTCGGCCCTTTCGGATCCTGTCCGGGGCACTGCATTACTTCCGGGTGCACCCGGACAGCTGGGCCGACCGGATCGAGAAGGCCCGCCTGATGGGACTCAACACCATCGAGACGTACGTGCCGTGGAACGCGCACAGCCCGCGCCCGGGTGCCTTCGACACCTCCGGGATGCTCGATCTCGAGCGCTTCCTGCGGGAGGTGGCCGAGGCCGGCCTGTACGCGATCGTCCGCCCCGGCCCGTACATTTGCGCGGAGTGGGACAACGGCGGGCTCCCGGCCTGGCTCTTCCGGGAGCCGGACATGGGAGTCCGCCGGTACGAACCGCGGTTCATGGCCGCGGTGCAGGAGTATCTGTTCGACGTACTGCGGATCGTCGCGCCACTGCAGGTGGATCGGGGCGGCCCGGTGCTGCTGGTCCAGGTCGAGAACGAGTACGGCGCGTTCGGGGACGACCAGACCTATCTGAAGTCGGTCGCCGAGATCATCCGGAACGCCGGGATCACGGTGCCACTGGTGACCGTGGACCAACCCGTTGACGCGATGCTCGCGGCCGGCGGGCTGGACGGCGTACTGCGGACCGGGTCGTTCGGGTCACGTGCGCCAGAGCGGCTGGCGACGTTGCGGAAGCATCAGCCCACTGGGCCGTTGATGTGCATGGAGTTCTGGGACGGGTGGTTCGACCACTGGGGCGGACCACACCACACGACCAGCGTGGCCGAAACCGCGGCGGAGTTGGACGCGTTGCTGGCGGCCGGTGCGTCGGTCAACATCTACATGCTCCACGGCGGCACGAACTTCGGGCTGACGAGTGGGGCCAACGACAAGGGCGTCTACCGGCCGACGATCACGTCGTACGACTATGACGCCCCGCTGGACGAGGCGGGGAACCCGACGGAGAAGTTCCACGCCTTCCGGGAGGTGATCTCCCGGTACGCACCCGTCCCCGACGTTGTCCCGGCGTCGGGGCCGCGCGCGCCGGAGACTTCCGCGGCGCTGGGATCGCCGCTCCGGTTGCTGGCTGGTCCTTGGGGTTCGTGGACCGAGCATTCGACGATGCCGACGCTCGACGAGTTGGACGCTCGGCTGGTGCTCTTCCGGACCGAGGTGCCGGGCGAGGATCCGGTGCTGCTGAGTGTGGGCGAGGTGCGGGACCGGGCGTACGTGTTTCTGGATGGAGCACCGGTCGGGGTGCTTGATCGGGAGCGGCATGACCGAGCGCTGATGCTGCCGCGGGGTGGGCAGCTGGAGATCGTGATCGAGGACCAGGGGCGAGTGAACTACGGGCGGCGGATCGGTGAGCCGAAGGGGCTGATCGGTCCGGTCCGGCTCGGTTCGGTCGAGCTCACGGACTGGTCGGCGTGTCTGATCGATCTGGACGATGTGCCCCGGTTGTGGGACTCCATGGGTCCGACAACTGATGCTCCCGGTGTTGGACCTACGGCCTGGCGAGCGTCGTTCGAGGTTGACGAGCCGGTGGATCACTTTCTATCAACCGTTGCCTGGGGCAAAGGGTTTGCCTGGGTGAACGGATTCAACCTCGGGCGGTACTCGCGCCGGGGGCCGCAAGACACGCTGTACGTGCCGGGTCCGGTGCTGCGGCCGGGGCACAACGAGCTCGTCCTCCTGGAGCTCGAGGTGCTGGTCGAACCGGTCGCGCACTTCGTCGCCGGCCCGTCGCTGGGGCCGCTGGAGCTCTAGCTGGAACAGGTGGGTCGGCGGCGCTGTAGGTGGAACAGGTGGGTCCGGCGGCGCTGTGGGTGGAACAGGTGGGTCCGGCGTCGCTGTAGCCGGACCCACCCGGCTCAAGACCCCGCGGCGGCTGGGCTGGCGGCTGATGTCGCAGGGGCGCCGACCTTGGTGGCTAGGAGGTCGGCGACGGCGTGGACTGCGCGCAGGGTGGGGGCCTTGGTGCCGGTGAGGTCGGCGAGTTCGACGACCGCGGCCAGGATGACGTCGAGCTCGAGCGGCTTGTCCTTCTCCAGGTCCTGAAGCATCGAGGTCTTGTGCTCGCCGACCCGTTCGGCACCGTTGATCCGCTTGTCGACCGAGATCTCCGGATGACACCCGATCGCGGCGGCGATCTCCAGCGACTCCTCCATCATCAGCCGGACCATCGCGCGGGTGCCCTGGTGCGTGGCGATCTCCACCATCGTGGCCCGGGCCAGCGCGCTGATCGGGTTGAAGGCGGCGTTGCCGAGCAGCTTGATCCAGATGTCGTTGCGGATGTCCGCCTCGACCGGGCACTTCAGCCCACCGGCGATCATCGCCGTACTGAACGCATCGCAGCGCTCCGACTGCCCGCCCACCGGTTCGCCGATCGAGAAGCGAGTGCCTTCCAGATGGCGTACGACACCTGGCCCCTCGAGCTCGGTCGAGCAGTAGACGACACACCCCACGGCTCGCTCGAGTGACAGCACCTCGGTCACCGAACCGCCCGGGTCGACGGACTCGATCCGGCGCCCCTCGTACGGACCCTTCAGCCCGTGGAAGTACCACCAGGGAATACCGTTCTGCGCGGCTACGACCACGGTGCGTTCGTGCAGGAGGGGTGCGATCAACGGGCCGGCGCTCGCGTACGAGTTCGCCTTGAGCCCGAGAAAGACATAGTCGACCGGTCCAACCGCGGCCGGATCGTCGGTAGCCGGCGTGCGGGCGTCGAAATCGCCGCGTGGGCTGAGCACCTTCACACCGTTCGAGCGGATCGCGTCCAGGTGTGCGCCGCGGGCGATCAGATGCACCTCGGTCCCACCGCGGTGCAGCGCGGCGCCGACGTACGCGCCGATCGCCCCGGCGCCGAGAACAGCAACCTTCATGAATGTACCGCCTTCCAAGCAGGCTTGGTATACGGGATACAGTAGGCGGGAGCCCAAATGCGGTCAAGATCACACTCTGCGGTAAGCGCTCGCCAAAAAAGTTCGGTGCGAGCGATGAATCGGGACCGGCCCGTCGGTATGTACCGGCATGAGTCACTTGACCGAAGGAGCAGGAGCCATGGGCCGCGTCATCGTCGTCTCGTTCGTCAGCCTCGACGGCATCGTCACCGACCCGGACGGATCGGCCGGTACGCCGGGCGGCGGCTGGGCCTGGCGGTTCGGACCGGAACTCGTCGGCGGCGACAAGTTCCGGCTGGGTTCGATCCTCGACACCGGGACCGTCGTACTCGGCCGCTCGACCTGGGAACTGCTCGGACAACGGATGCCGAGCCGGACGGACGATTTCTCCGTGCGGATGACCAAGATCCGCAAGCTGGTCGCCTCCCACTCGCTGACCGAGGTGGAGGCGTGGGCGAACTCGACCCTGATCGAGGGTGAGGTCGCCGACGCGGTCCGGACCGAGCGCGAGTCCCGCGACGTCGTCGTGGTCGGCAGCCTGAGCGTCGTACGGGCGCTGCAGACCTCCGGCCTGGTCGACGAGTACCGCCTGATGACGTTTCCGTCGATCCTCGGCGCGGGCGAGCGGTTGTTCCCCGCCTCGGGTACGCCGGTCCACCTGGAGCTGGTCTCGATGGATCAGGTCGGCCCGACGGTCCTGGCGACGTACCGGAGGTCAGAGGGTCAGGGCTAGTCCGAAGGCCGCGAAGACGGCGTCGTCCTGGAAGACGCGGTTGTGGCTGATGCCGGCCGCGGTGATGGTGAACACGTGCAGAGTGTGCAACCGATGCACCTCACCATCGCCGCGGTAGACCGCGATCCCGGCCTGGCCGTTGGCCCCGATCGGGAACACCCTCCAGTCCGTCCCCCGCCGTGCGAACACGCCCTCCACGAACGACAGGTGGTCTTCGCGACCGGAGTACCAGTTGTAGAACGGCGGCATCTCGAGCGTGACGTCGGCGGTGAGCAGCTCGGCGAATGCGGCCACGTCCGCCTTCTCGAAGGCGACGATGTACTTGTCGACAATCGCCACGCTGCGGGAATCGTCGGGTTCGAGGACGTCGTCCTCGGCAAGTCCGGTCTCAGCCAGCTTCGCCCGGGCGCGTTGCAGGGCACTGTTGACCGCGGCCGGAGTCAGCTCGAGCTGAGCCGCGATCTCGGCGGCGGACCAGTCCAGGACTTCGCGCAGGATCAGGACGGCACGCTGTTTGGCGGGGAGGAACTGGAGTGCTGCGATCAACGCCAGCCGGAGACTGCCGCGCTCACCGACGATCGCTGCAGGGTCAGTGGGGAACGGTTGCAGCCACAGGACTTCCTCACCGCGGACCAGTGGTGCTCGCGGATCCTCACCGCGGGCAACCAGCCCGGACGGCAGTGGGCGACGGCTGCGGCTCTCCAACTCGTTCAGGCAGGTGTTCGTGGCAATCCGGTAGAGCCACGTGCGCAGTGACGCGCGACTCTCGTCGTACCGGTCGAAGGCGCGCCACGCACGGACGAGCGTCTCCTGGAGCAGATCCTCCGCGTCCTGGATCGATCCGGACATGCGGTAGCAGTGCTGGAGCAACTCCCGCCGGTACGGCGCTGTCCGCGTCTCGAACGTCACGAACCCATTGTGTCGGCAGGATGGGACAGATAGCTGGCCGGCGATGGCGTGGATCGGTGGAGCCCCCGGTGCGGGCAAGTCGACGATCGCGCGCGACCTGGCGCGACGGACCGACCTGCCACTGCACCCGATCGACCTGTGGACCTACGACCACGCAGCGCGGATGCCACAGTTGTCGAGGTGCCGGACGAAGCGGACTGGACCGCAGTCGCCCGAGTTGTCGAGAACACGCTGGGTGCGTTGCCGAGCCTGCCGGCCGGTCAGGCTGCGCCGCCAGTTGGCCCGGTACGCCGGACCAGTACGACGCGCGGCGTGGCGATGAGTGGTTGATGGTTGGCTGACCGTGCTAGGGTCATCGGCGGTTGCAGTTTTGCAGTTCCACGTTCGTTTCGAAGCGCCCGCGGATTGTAATCCGCTGGGCGTTTTTCTCATATCAGGACCGTTGGTCCGATCTGGGAGGGCTCGTTGCGGCAACCCGGGACCGGCGTCCGCCGGACTCGTAGGCCCCACAGAAGGAGCAGATCATGGCCAGCGGAACAGTGAAGTGGTTCAACGGCGAAAAGGGCTTCGGCTTCATCACCCAGGACGGCGGCGGCGCCGACGTGTTCGTGCACTACTCGGCGATCGCGACGGACGGCTTCCGCTCCCTGGACGAGAACCAGAAGGTCGAGTTCGACGTCGCCCAGGGCCCGAAGGGCCTGCAGGCGGAGAACGTTCGCCCGGTCTGAACCCCACAGACGTGACAGGCCCGGCCGTTTCGGCCGGGCCTGTTGTCATGTGGTCCAGAGGTACTCGCCGTCGTCCACCTCGTCAGTGCGGGTGAGTCCGGCGGCCGCAGTGACTGCGGCCGAGGCGGCGTGGTCCGGGTGGACGTGGGCGATGATCCGCTCGATGCCCTGGGCACCCAGCCAGGTGACGAGACCCTGTGCGGCCTCTTTCGCGTAGCCGTGGCTCTGCCAGTCCGTGCCGATCACCCAGGCGATTTCCGCCGTACTGTCGGTAACTGTCGCTTGCACGTAGCCGACCAGCTCGTCGTCGTGCTGGATCACCCAGTTGAGCCAGTGCTCTTCAGGCCGGGCCGGACCGGCGAGCTGACGGCGGTAGCGGGCTTCGAGCGTGTCCGCACTCGGCGGTTCGCCACCGGTGAAGATGTAGAGGTCGGGGTCGGACAGTACGTTCGTCATCTCCCCGGCGTACTCGATCCGCAGCGGCAGCATGCTCAGACGGGCCGTGTGGAAGGGCGTGATCACGGCTCAACCGTAGCGCCGGGCGTTGGTGTGCAGATCGAACTGCGGACTGCGGTGGGCACCGGCATCGTACGGCGCTACCCGCTCCTCGTAGTGCAGATGTGAACCGGCAGCCACACCGAGCCGGTCCCCCGTCTCCACGGTCTCCCCCTGGCTGACCACGAGCTCGGACAGGCCGCCGTACAGGTGCCAGATCGCGTTCGACTCGACCATGACCCGGTCGGCCTCGATCTGGACCACCACACCGGCCAGAGTCGCTCTGATCGGCGTACCGGGTTCGGTGCGGTAGTCGCGACCGGAATGACCCGTTATTTCGAACTCACGGACCACCTCTGGGTTGTGCACCGGTGCTGCCATGCTCAGATGCTGGTGCGGCACCTTCAGACAGCCTTAAAGCCGGGCAGGGACGGCCGGATAGGGCGCCGGTTCGACGTCCAGCTCGCCCATCCGTTGCACGTACGTGCGGTACGCCCGACGGGCCTCACCGTGCGCGCCACTCGCCTGAAACGCCGCCACCAGGCCCAGATGCGCGCGTTCGTCGTACTGATCCCGCTGCAGGATCCGCAGCAGGTATCCAGCCGCCGCATCGGGGTCACGCCGCCCCCGCTCGGCCAGTACGCGCGCCACCCGGACATAGAGCGCCCGTGCCTCCTCACGCATCCCGGCGGCCCAGTCGGCGTACACGTCCTCTTCCAGGAAGTCCCCGGAGTACGCCGCCTCGGCCGCGCGGAGCAACCGGAGATCACTCGTGTTGAGCCCCTCGCGTGCGTCGTGCAGGAACAGCTCCACGTCCACGGCCGCCTGGTCGCCGTCGAGCCAGATGGTGGCGCGGTCCGCTCCGACGAAGCGGTCCGCCGGGTACTTCTTCGTTGGATCGAGTACTGACCGCACAGTCGACAGGGCGACCGAGAGACGCGGCGACGCGACGGACTCGTCCTGGTCCGGCCAGAGCAGGTCCAGGAGTTGCACGCGAGCGACCGGCCGGCAGCGGCGGGCGACCAGGATCTTCAGCAGGTCGCGGGCCTTCTTGGACGGCCACTCCCCCAGCTGGACCGCCTTGCCGTTGCGCAGTACGCGGAAGCCGCCCAAGCACTCGATGCGGACCGGAGCCGGACCGGTCTCGTCGGTGGCTGCGAGTGCGGCCGCGGCGTACCGGGTCGCGCCGGCAGCCAAGAACTGCAGGTGTGCACGCTGGGCCAGGTCCCGGCCTTCCGGGCCTTCAGTGCGGCGGGCAAGCATCAGCTGAGCGCGCGCCTCGCCGAGTTGGTCGCCTAGCTCGCTACGAATGTTCAAGACCTCGTGGAGGACTTCACCACCACCTGCGGCGGCGTACAGCTCCAGTGCGTCGGCCAGGCCCGCGCGGTCACGGCGCTTCCGGCAGAGTGCGGCGGCTTCCTCCGCTGTCGCGGCGGCCTCGGTCTGGTTGCCGGCGTGGAGGGTGACCCAACCCAGGGCGACCAGTGCGCCGGAGAGTCCCAGTACGGGGCCATAGGCAACGGCTTGGCGTGCCAGTGCGGCCAGCTCCTGGTAGAGCGCTCGGGACGCTTCCAGTTCGCCGATCGCTTCGTCCAAGCGACCCAATCGGAGCAGGGCCTCGCCTCGGTTGTTGAGAGCCAGCGCCCGGAACACTGCGAAGCCGGCGCGGTCGCCCAACTCGAGGGCGACGTCCAACTCTTTCAGACCGGGTGCGTAGTCGCCCTCGGCGATGTGGTGCGACGAGCGGTTCACTCGGATGCGGATGGACTGCAAGAGGTCGCCGGCTCGCTCGGCGTGCTCCAGAGCCCGCAGGTAGTGCGAAGAGTTGCCGCGCGGGTCACTGTCCACTGCGGCCAGCATCGCGAAGACTGTGTGCACGATGGCCAGTGCTCTGTCGTCGCCGGAGACCTTGGCCGACTCCTGAGCCGCGGTGACCAGTGCGCGGCACTCTTCGAACTCACCGCGCAGCCAGTGCGCACCGGCCCACCACGCTTGCAGCAGAGCCTCATCCGTCGGTTGTTGCCCGTCGATCCGGCCGCGCTGGTACATGGCGATCGCTATGTCGGTCTGACCGCGCAGGTGGTGGATCAGACCGAGGCGCCAGGCGATCGCGACCGGGATCTCACCTTCAGGCTCGATGATCCGATCGAAGCAGTCCACCGCGCCTTGCCAGTCCCCGAGCACTTGGCGCGCTTCGCCTTCCAGCTGATCCATGGCGGCGTCACGCAACTCGGTGGGGAGTGCAGCAACCGCAGCGACCACGATCTCGGCCAGACCGCCGCTGACCATCGCATGCCCATGTTTGGCGAGCATTTGGGCCGCTTTGGCCGGATCGACGGCTTGGTAGCAGGCCAAGGCGTCTCTGTGCTCTCCGACTGACTCGAACCATCGGCCTGCCCGGACGGAGAGCTCAGCCATCTCCTGCTCGTCCACGGCCAGTCTGTCGTTGGCGAAGTTCTTCACCAGCGGGTTGAGCTCGTAGCCGTCGGCCTCACCGGCTGACACCAGCAGTCCTCTGATCCGGAGCTGCTGCAGGGTCTCTGCGCTGTCGGTGAGACCTATTGCCTGACAGAGGTCGGATCCGAATCGCGGGAGTACGGCAACCGCTGCGACCAAGCGCCGTACCGCGGGAGGCTCGGCGGCGAAGACCTCCTCGGCCAGGTAGTCGTACAGTGGGCCGTCCGACCGCAGTGCCCGCCGCAACCGGGTGCCGCGGTCGTCCAGCGGCGCAGTGCGCAGCGCTTCCACCGCCAGGCGTACCGCCGCCGGCCAGCCTTGGACCGCTGATTGGAGTGGCTCGGCCAGGTCCTCGGTGCCGTCGCCCAACACCTTCTCCAGTACGGCGAGGGTTTCGGGGACCGTGAACGCCAGAGCGGTGGCGTCGATCTCCAGCACCTGACCACGGCCGCGGAGCCGGTCGATGCCGAACGGCATGGGACTGCGGGACGCCACAACCAGGTGCAGGCTCGGTGGCGCCGTTCGTACCAGGCCTTCGATCAGTCTGGTGGCGGGTGCGGCCGGGTCGAGCTCGTGCAGGTCGTCGAGGACGAGGATCAGGTCGTCGTCGACGTTGTCGGCTAATGCGTCGGCCAGAAGAGCGGCGTAGGCGAGGGCTCGGGTCTGCTGCTCGGCGTCGGCGTCCGGACCGCGCGGGCTCTGGAGTTCGGCGGGGATGGTCTCGAGCGCGGGGACCTGGCGGCGCAGGGCGGTGACCAGTGCGGACACCATGGCGGCCAGCGAGCCGTCCTCGGCTCGCACTGTGTGCCAGGCGCATGGCTTGTCGGTGGCCCACGAACTGAGCAGCGTGGACTTGCCGAAGCCGGCGTCCGCCACGACCGTCAGCAGCCGCCGCTGCACTCCCTCGTCCAGCAAGGCCCCCAGCCGAGGCCGCCCCACCGTCCCCGTCACGGATTCCACCGGCCCGCACCCCTCCCCAGATCCCCGAACAGGACAGCACCCCCGACAGGCCGCTCGCAACCGTGCTGGCGCTGATCTCCCGGTTGATCGTGCAAATCTCCCGGCTGACCCGGGGTAACTGCCCGGATGCGGCGGGAATGCGTACCTAAGGAGGTAGTGGGTCTTCGGCCGGGTGTTCACGCGGCGGCATGCGGGATTGGGGCAACCACCTCCTGTTCGTAGGGACGCCAGGGTCCGGCTTGCTGGATTGGCAACAGCATGTGGGGGTTGGCCGTGAGTGGGCTCAGACTGGCGGCATGGTGGAGATTGAGATCGAGTGGGCGGAAGAGGCTGGGCGGCTCCGGGCATCGGCGGAGGGTGAGGCGGACTGGAACAGGACGGTTGCCACCAGCCTGGTCCGGGATGGCGATCAGGTGGCTGTCGACGTGGGCTGCGGTGGCGGTGGGATGGCCAAGGCGTTGGCGGACGCACTGCCGGCCGGAGCGACGGTTGTCGCGATCGACGCGGATCCCGATGTACTGGAGCAGGCGAGGCAGCACACCGGCGGGGCGGTTCGGTGTGAGTTGGCTTCGATGGACGACGGGGCGGAGCCGTTGCGCAAGGCAATCGACGCGCCGGCCGACCTCATCTGGGCGTCGGCCTCGGTGCACCACGCCGGCGACCAGCAGGCCGCCGTTGAAGCCCTGGCGTCACTGTTGGCACCGGGCGGGCGGTTGGCGTTGGCCGAGGGTGGTTTGCCGGCGCGGAGTCTGCCGTGGGATCTCGGGGTCGGCGAGCCGGGGCTGGAGCTGCGGCTGGACCTTGCCCAGGATCAATGGTTCAAGGTGATGCGCGAATCGCTGCCGGGGTCTGTGCCCATGCCTTACGGGTGGACCGACGCTCTCACCCGGGCCGGGTTGACCGACGTGACCACGCGGAGCATCCTCACCGAAACCGCGCCTCCGCTCTCGGCGGAGCGCCTGGAGCACCTCGTCTCCGGGTTCCGCTTCAGGGTCGAGCGCCTCACTGGCACTTCGTCCGAGACGGGCCACGGACACGGGCATGGGCATCTTGTTCCCGCGGACGCTGACTGGTTGAGCCCTGACGACCTGGCCGCTTGGCAGCAGCTCCTGGACCCTGACGGGCCGCATTACCTCGGCCGCCGTACCGATCTCGCCGTACTGTCCGTCCGCAGCATCCACCTCGGCCACGCACCCCGCTGAACACGGTCGTCAGCACGCCGTACACACCCCGTCGTACGGCGTGCTGAGATGAGCGCCACGCCGAGCTTGGGACCGGCGGTCGCCCTGGTGTCGGCGGGTCGCCGTAAGGTTGGTGCCCATGAACGACCGGCTGGTGTGGATCGACTGCGAGATGACCGGCCTCGACCTGGCGGCGGACGCCTTGATCGAGGTTGCGGTTCTGGTCACCGACTATGAGCTCAACGTGCTCGGCGACGGGATCGACCTGGTGATCGCGCCGCCACCGGGCGCCCTGGAGCAGATGGGTGACTTCGTCCGCGACATGCACACCGGATCCGGCCTGCTCGCCGAGCTCGAGCACGGTATCGCGCTCGCCGACGCGGAGCAGCAGGTGCTCGAGTTCATCTCCGGGTACGTGAAGGAGCCGCGCAAGGCCGCCCTCGCCGGGAACTCGGTCGGCACCGACCGGACCTTCCTGGTCCGCGACATGCCGCGGGTCGAGGCGCACCTGCACTACCGCAACGTCGACGTCAGCTCGATCAAGGAGCTCGTCCGGCGCTGGTACCCGCGCGTCTACTACGCGACCCCGGCCAAGACCGGCAACCACCGCGCCCTGGCCGACATCAGGGAGAGCATCGAAGAACTCCGCTACTACCGCCAAACCGTCTTCGTCCCCCAGCCCGGCCCCGACTCCGACACCGCCCGAGCCGCCGCCACCCTCATCAGCACCCCAAACACCCCTGAACCAGCCCCGTAGACGGCCGATTTCTGGTCCCACCCCTAACCGTCCCAACGCCCCAACCAGGTTCTGTTGAGGCGTGCGGGAGGGCCGATTTCTGGTCCTGGGGGTTCGTCGCTATGATTGCTCAGCCGTCGCAGTCGGGGCGGCAATGGTGGGTGTAGCTCAGCTGGTAGAGCACCTGGTTGTGGTCCAGGTGGTCGCGGGTTCGAGTCCCGTCACTCACCCCAAGGCGAAGGCGACCTGCGTCCGCGGAAACGCGACCGGGTCGCCTTCGTCATTTTGTGCGACCGTGATCTCCGTCCGGCTGGCAGGATGTGCGGGTGAAGTCTTCCGGGAGCTTGTGGTTCGGGTACGGCGTAGTGCTGGCCGTCACGTTCGTGGTGGGGTCTCTGGCGTTCGCCGTCTGGGTGTTGTCGAAAGTCTTCTGAGTTGGGTGTGATCTGACGGGGCGGTCGGTGCGTCTCTTGAGGCAGAGGCATCGACCGAAAGGCTGCGATGAGATCGACTGAAGACTTCGAGGAGTTTGCGCGGGCGCGGATACCGCAGCTCTACCGGACCGCGTGGCTGCTGACGGGTGATCGGCATCACGCCGAAGATCTGGTCCAGGAGACGCTGGCGAACCTGCTGCGGACCTGGCACCGGATCGACACCCCGACGGCGTACGCGCGGACCGCGCTGGTGCGGACGTTCGTCTCGCAGCGCCGGCGCAAGAGCTGGTCCGAGCGGCCGACGGCGGACCTGCCGGAGCTGGCCGAACGGGCCGGCGACCCCGAGTTGCGGCTGGCGCTGCAGAGCGCCCTGGCCGAGTTGGCGCCACTGGATCGTGCCGTGCTGGTGCTGCGGTTCTTCGAAGATCGCAGCGTCGAGCAGGTCGCGCTCGATCTCGGCAAGAACGCCAGCGCGATCACCACCCGCACCGCCCGAGCCCTCGACCGCCTCCGTGCGGTCCTCGGCGACGGCGCCGCCCAGCTGATCGTGCACTGAACCCGAGGAGCATCTATGAACACCCAACTCACCGACCTCATGCACCGGGCCACCGAGAACCTCGAGCCGGTCACCCCGGACCTGCTCGAACGCAGTGTCCAGCAGGGCCTCCGGCTGCGCCGCCGCCGTACGACGGTGCTCAGCCTCACCGGCGCCGGAGCCATCCTCGCCACCGTGGGCCTCATCGCCGGCGGTGTCCAACTGCTCGGCAGTCCGTCGAACACGGCAGTCGCCAGTACGCCGATCCCGTTGGCGAAACCGACTCCGGCGGCCAAACCGAGCCATGTGACTCCGCAGCAGACGCTGGAGAGGCTCAAGTCCTTCGTCAAGGCACCGGGCCGCACTCTCTCGCAGCCCGAAACGTGGGGCACGTCCGAGGAGGGCTTCGCGGCAGCGGCGTACGTCGTCAACGACGGCAAGGGCGCCTCCCGCGTCGACGTCCTGGTCGCCGGTGGCGGCGTTCAGGGCCTGTGCGAGTCCTCCGCGGCGAACTGCACCACCAACCCCGACGGTTCGAAACTGTTCAGCGTGACCGAGCAGCCGGAGTACCCGGGTGACCGGAACAAGGACGGCGTCACCAGCAACCACGTCGAAATCTCCTACCCCGACGGTCGCTTCATCAGCATGACCAGCTACAACGCGCCCGCCGAGAAGGGGCAGCGCCACACTCGCCAGAAGCCGTTGTTCACGGTGGCCGAGCTCACCACGATGGCGAAGAGCAAGACCTGGAAGTTCCCGCCGGCCAACGTCGTGAAGCCGTCCGGCAAGGTCGTCCCGCCGTCGTCGAAGATCAAGCCCACCAAGTAAGCGCTGGCTTTGGCCCGGCTACCGCACGGGTAGCCGGGCCTCTCGCAGCTCAGCGGCGGATGAAGCGCACCGCGTCCGCCACCGCGTAGCCGTCGGCGGTATCGGTCAGCTCCACAGTTCCGGTGAGGCCACCGGTGAAGTGGTAGGTGCCCAGTGTCACCCATTCCCCTCCGCGTACGTCGGGCGTACCGCGCACGGTCTGATCGACTGGGATCGCGCTGGAGCCGTCCGCGTGGTTGACGACGTACGGCGCGGCCTTGGACCGGTTGGACGCGGCGGCGTACGAGACCTGTACTTCGTAAAGACCATCCGCCGGAAGGCAGGGCTGCCAGCGGACGCGCGAGCTCCCGTCGCCCGGTGGGTGCGAGGCGTAATTGCCGCTGTAGTACCCCGCCACACCGGTGCCCGACGGCCAGGTGCCCGAGACGACCGTGTAGCCGAGCGCACCGTTGTCCACAGTGATGGTCTCGGACACATCCGGAGCAGCAGGTGCCTGTGTCAACGTCAACTGATCAAGCGAGATGCTCTGGCCGCCACCACGCCCGGCCGGCCGGTGCGAACCTCACCACGTGCTGTCCACCTCTGAGTCGCACAGTGCCCAGCAGGAGTACGTCGTACCCGTTGGCGGTCTCGGATGTCGTGTCGATGAGGTGGTTCCGTGGTTTCAGGCCATCCACCGTCACCGAGACCAGTCCGCCGTCGGTAGATCGGTAGTAGCGCAGCCAGAGCTCGTACTCGCCAGGGCCGGGCGCAGTGACGTGATACTCGAGGCGATCTCCCTCCAGCTTGTAGGACTTCGTCTTCAGGCGTGGACCCTTCGCGAGGCTGTCCCGGCCCTGCGTCAGCCACTCGAGTTGAAGCGGCAGACGTTGACCCGCAGTGGGAAGCTCGCGATGTCGCCGTCACAGCCGTAGATCAGGACGATCGTCCCGTCGGACAGCAGCGCCAGGTCGGAGTAGTACGACCGATTCGGGTTGATCACTCGGCTGTAGCGGAAGGTCTGTGCGTCGTCGTAGCTGATCGATACGGTCATGTTGTAGCGGACCGGAGCATCCGGTCGGCTGAACAGGATCCGCCCGCGCGTGTAGCCGAGCATGCCCGCATCGACGGCGTTGAACGTCCCCGTGCCGCCGTCCATCGTCGGCGCCGACCAGGTCAGCCCACGGTCCTTGCTGACCGAGGTGATTCGTTGCCTGTTCCCACCGGCGGCGTACCGTCCGTTGATGAGCACAGTACCGTCATCACGCTGGACCAACCGGGCCTCGTTGATCGGATAGTCGACCGACACCGGTACGGCGCCAGTGCTCTGCCACGTCCGCCCGTGGTCAGCGCTGTACACGGATGCGACGCCGTACATCCGTTCTGCCACGCTGTTGCCGACGATGACCCGCCGGTGCGCGACATTCATCAGCAGCCGGCCGTTGTCGAGCTGGATGCCGTGGCCGGGTCCAGGCGAGTGCAGCGCCCAGTCGTACCCGAAGTGGTCGAACAGGTCGAGCAACCGCGGCTCACCCCAGGTCACTCCGCCATCCGTGCTGGAGACGACGTACAGCACGCCGGTATCGCCGGAGCAGCTCGTGTTCTCGGGCAAGCGACCGGACAGGTTGTAGAACAGGAACACCTCGCCGGTGTGCCGATCACACACGAGTGCCGGGTTGCCCCACGACTGGCCGTCGACAGACGTGACTACGACCTGCGACTCGCTCCAGGTCTCGCCTTTGTCGGTACTGCGGCGCAGTAGGAGGTCACGTGGTCCCGCGTCGCACACCTCGTGACGTCCCTCGCTGAACGCCAGGATGGTGTCATCCGGCAACACCGTCAGCCCGTGCACGTGGTAGTTGGCCAGTGGCCCGGATGACGCGTCCCACAAGGTCTTCTCGTCGTACGACGGTTGCCCGGGGCCATGACTCGCGTACGCCGGCGTGATGCCGGTGACTGCGGCTCCCGCGGCCACTCCCAGTCCCACGGTGAAGGTCCGCCGGCCGATCAGTCCGTCGCTCATGACACGCTCCCAGGGATGAGGTGGGCTTCCAGCGGCGCCATGACGTCGGCGAGCTGTCGCAGCTCGTCCGGCGTACAGGGCGCGAGGGGTGGTGCGCAGTGCGTTGGGCAGAGACCCCGTGCATTCAGCAGCGCCTTGACGGTCGGTACGCCGGGACGCACCGCGTGGATCCTGGTCAGGGCGGTCGAAAGCTCCTGGAGAGCTGGTCGAGATCGGTGCTGGGGGCAACCATCTCGAGGGCGAGTCCGGGGGCCAGGTTCGCGATACCTGGAGTGATTCCGTGCGCTCCGGCGCGGAGTGCGTCGGCCAGTTGTTTCTCGTCGCCCTGACTGACCTCGAAGCCGGGTCGCGCGATCGAGAGCAGGTAGCGGAGCAGGTCCGGGTCGCCCGAGGAGTCCTTGACGCCGGCCATGTGTGGCATGGCGACGAGGGAGTCGGCGGCTGCTTTTGTCAACAATGTGGAGCGAGGGGTGTTGTAGGCGACCACCGGCAGACCGTGACGACCCAGTGCGGCGAAGTGCGCGACGACCTCGTCGTCACGGTGTTTGAAGAAGGTCGGCGGGCTCGCCACGATCGCGTCGGCACCGGCCGCGGCCGCGTCGGCTCGCCGTTCTGCTTCCGCCGTACCCGGTGCTGTGACGTTGACCAGGATCGTCCCGGCCGGCACGAGTTCGCGCCATCGCTTCACCACCCCGGCCACGAACTCGCCTGACACTTCGGCCGGGATCAGTGGTCCTTCGCCGTTGCTGCCCAGCAACATCAACCGCCGCACGCCAACCGAAGCCATTGCGGCCAGCAACGGCTCGCCAGCCTCCGCCGACGGCACCCCAGGCGCCGACATCGGAGTCACCAACGGCACCACCGCACCACTCAGCAGACCAGCGGCCCCGGTCACGGACGCCACCGCTTGTCGTCGAAGAGGGTTATTTCGCCGTGTTCCATCAGGGCGATCAGGCTCAGCAGTGCGCCCCAGGTCTGGAACGGCTCGCTGTTCGGCTTGTCGCAGGCGCCGCCGTGCACGCTCGAGTAGTTCTCGTGCACGTGCCGGTGCTGATTCCACTCCTTCAGCACCAACCGCGAACTCCCTTCGGCCAGCCATGCCGCCGCCTCCTTCTCACCGGCGCGCAGCAACCCCAGGTAGACCAGGAAGTTCACCGGCGGCCAGGCCCGGCCCTCCCAGTAGCTGGTCTCCTTCAGCTCGATCGGCTCCTGCCGCGGCGACGTCGGCAGGATCCACTCGCCGCCGAACCCGTCCTCGGCGACCAGGTGCTCGGCCACCATCCGCGCCGTACGCTCGGCGCCGCCAAGCCCGGCCAGCAACGGGTAGAAGCTCATTGTCGACAATCGTTCTGTCGGCAATCCGGTGTCGGTCCGCCGGCTGCGATAGATCCCGCTCGGCTCGTCCCACAAGGTCTCCATCGCCGGTACCACGGTCTCGTGCCGCTCCCGCAGTTCCGTCACCGCGTCCGCGTGGCCGAGGATCTCGGCGATCTCGGCCAGTGCCTCGCAATCTGCGGCGTACAGGCTGTTCATCCCGACGTCGTGCGCGGCGAGCAGACTCTTCGTCTGGTCGAACGGCACGTCGTCGAACACCGGATGCCCGTCCCAGCCGCTCTCACAGGTCGCCCCGAAGTGCTGATGGATCCGCGGGATGTCCTGCGGCGACGGGAACTCCGGATCGAAGTGCGTCGACCCAGTGCAGAGCAGCTCGCCGTCCCGGCGGACCCGCCACCACCAGCGGTTCCACGACAGCAACGCGTCGAAGGTCTCCTCGAGGAACCACTGCGTCCCGGACGATCTCGTGATGCTGCGCGATCGGATCCGACCCAGCCGCCCCGATCTCCGCCGACGCCGCGGCCACGATCTCCGCAATCTCAGCCAGACTGCGGGCCCGCCCGGTACTGACGCCGACAGCACCGTTCAACTCGAGCGCCAGGTACGGCCCATCGATGTCGACCTACGGATCGTCGACGTGTGGTGCGGTCGCAAAGATGTCGACAATCCTCCTGTCGACAACAGTTGATCGCGGCGAGGCAACGGGCCGCGGGAGTGCGGTGCCGGCTGCGGCGCGGAGGTGGTCGGCGTCGGGGGTGACGGTGCCAGGTGTGGCGCGGAGGTGGTCCGGCTCCCGGCTGACGATGCCCGGGCGGTTCCAGAGGTAGTTGACGGCGATTGTCAACAATCCGCTCTTCTGCTGGTTGGCTGTTGGCGTCACCAGCGCCACCAGGTCGTCTCCGGTGTGAGCGGTCTGGACCCGGATCGTGATGCCGGCCCAGCTCACCGTGGTCTCCGTGTAGCTGCCGCCGTACGCGTGCCGGCCGAGCGTCACGGTCTCGGCGCCCTCGGTCCGCCGACCGATCTGCACCGTCCGCAACGACGTACCCCGGTAGTACTCCTTCAGGCCGAAGGACAGCCCGAGCCCCTCCGGCAGCAGCACCTGCGTGAGCACGCTGCGTGTGTCCCAGGTGTTCCACCCGCGGGCCACCTGCTCCTGGATCCGTTCGTAGGCCGCTTCACTCTCGTTCGTCATCGTTCCCTCGGATACTCGGCTCCGTCTGGTGGCAGACAGCCTCGCACCAAATCCCGTGGTAATACGAATTATTCGAGTGTCGCGTCGTACGGCGGCAGGCCCGGACGCTCTCCGCGCACAAGCGGGTTCAGGCAGGGGGTTCGACGTACCAGTGAGGTAGTTCGTCGGGGTGCAGGCTGGTGGTGTCGCCGGGGCGGCTGAGGGTCAGCACCGCCTGGACGATCTCGGGGCGAGCGTTGAGGGCGTCCTCCAGTCCGTTCAGACGGGCGGCGACCACGGACTCGGGGTCGTTGCCGGCCAGGTCGACCGCGGCGACCAGGAAGATCTTGTCGGCGCCGACCCACTCCATGTGCAGGAAGCTGACCCGTTCGATGTCCGCGTGGTCGAGCAGCGCCCGCAGCGCGCGGTTGCGGGCCAGCGGAGTGACCGCCTCACCGGTCAGGAAGTCCATGTTCCGGCTGATCAGGAACAGCGCGACGCAACCGAGCAGCACACCGACCACGATCGACCCGATCGCATCCCAGACCGCGTTGCCGGTCAGTTGGTGCAGCAGGATCGCCACCGCCGCGATCACGATCCCGATCAACGCCGACAGATCCTCGACGAACACCGCGCGCAGGACCGGGTTCGACGTGAGCCGTACATAACGCCACGGCCGCAGCATCCGTTCCAGCGCGCCGGCCTTCGTCTGCCGCAGCGCCTGCGTGAACGAGATCCCTTCCAGGACGAACGAGATCGCGAGTACGGCGTACGCCCACGAGTAGGACGCGGTTTCGGTCTCCCCGCGCTGCAGCGACTGGATCCCGTGCCAGACCGACACCGCCGCGCCGACGGTGAACAATCCGAACGCGGCGAACATCGACCAGATGTAGCCGACCCGCCCGTACCCGAGCGGATGGGTCTGGTCGGCCGGCTTGCGACCCCGGCGCTCACCGACGAGCAGGAAGATCTCGTTGCCGGTGTCGGCCCAGGAGTGCGCGGACTCCGCCGCCATCGAGGCCGAGCCGGTGATCACCGCGACCACCGTCTTCGCCACCGCGATCAGCAGGTTGGCGGTGAGGGCGACGAGCACGGTGAAGAAGCTCTCGCCTCCCGCCGCGTCCTCCTCCGAGCTGCTCACAACCCGACCCTAAGCCCCGCACCCCGCTGCTCCCGGGAACCCGGCGCTCAGCTGGGTGGGCGGATGATGCGTTGCTCGATGGCCCGGGCGACGGCCGCGGCACGGGTCTCGACTTCGAGCTTGGTGTAGATGTGCGAGAGATGGGACTTGACCGTCGCCTCGCTGACGAACAGGCGGCGGGCCAGCTCCCGATTCGACTGACCGGTCGCGAGCAGGCCGAGGATCTCGACCTCCCGCTCGGTGAGGAGCGGACCGGACCGCCGTACCAGCCGGGCCGCGACGGCCGGGGCCAGGACCGTCTCACCCCGCGCGGTGCCGCGGATCGCCCGGAACAGATCCTCCGGCGGCGCGTCCTTCAGCAGATACCCGGAAGCGCCGGCGTCGATCGCGCTCATGATGTCCGCCTCGGTGTCGTACGTCGTCAGCACCAAGACGTGAGGTGGTTCCGGAAGTGCCCGCAGGCGCCCGGTCACCTCGGCACCGCCCGGGCCCGCGCCGAGGTTGAGATCCATCAGTACGACATCGGGCCGGACCGCGGCGACGAGCTGCTCGGCGCTGTGCGCGTCCGACGCCTCGCCCACGACGGACAGGTCGTCCTGACCTTCAACCAGCGCGCGCATCCCGGCCCGCACCACGGGATGGTCGTCGACCAGCGCAACCCGGATCATGAGCGTTCCAACGGTATTGATGCCGCCAACGCCGTTCCCTCTCCTGGTTCACTTTCCAGCACCAGCGTTCCGCCGAGCTGCTTCAGGCGATCACGGATACCCGCCAGTCCCCGCCAGCGGTCGGGATCCATGGGTTGCTGAAGCAGACCGCGGCCGTCGTCGCGGACGTCGAGCACGACAGCGTCCGGCTGGTAGGTCAGTGTGACCACAGCGGTGCTGGCGGCGGCGTGTTCGAGCACATTGGCCAGTGCACCACGGGCAGTACGCAGCAGGGCGGTTTCAACCTCCGGACCGAGCGACACCGGCGTACCGTGCACCTGGACTCGGACCTCCACACTGCTGTGCGCCGCAAGTCGCTCACAGGTCTGCCGGAGCGCGTCCGGCAACGCAGGGGCTCCGGAAACCGCCAATTCCGCGGGCGCCAGGTCCCGGACCACCCGCCGTACCTCATCCAACCCGTCCCGAGCCGTCGCGGCCGCCTGGGCCGCATGCTCGCGTGCCGCGGCGGGGCGGTCGTCCCACTCCCGTTCAGCGGCTTGGAGGAGCAGATTGATGCTGGAGAGTCCCTGAGCCACGCTGTCATGGATCTCGCGCGACAACCGCGCCCGTTCGGCCAGTGCGCCGGCCTGGTGCTGCGCATCGGCTAGATCACCCTGGGCCGCGTGCAGGTCGTCCAGTAGCGCCTGCCGCGCCAGTGCGTCCCGCTCCAGAGCCCGATAGGCCCCAACCGCGAGTACGGCGATGCACACCGGACCCAGCACGATCGTCGGGTCCAGCCGGTCAGCCATCCGGGTCCACTGGACCAGTGTGGTGATCACCATGCCCGCAACGACCACACAGGCCGGCCAGAACGGCAGTACCCGCAGCGCCACGAACGACAGCGGTACGGCGCACCACGCGAACGAAGGCGCCAGCAAAACCAGCCCGAACCACACCGCCACCAGCAACCCGAGCCACACTGCTCCAGGCAGCACGCGATGTGCGGCGTACGTCGCCAGCAGCACCAGAGCGCCCGCAAGCACCCAGGGCGCCCGGTCGTCGAACCCGTGGCCGGTCAGGTACCGGACCGCGGAGGCGAGCACGAGGACGACGAACGCCGCGTGCAGCGCCGTCACCAGCCCGTTGGCATGGCCGAGGATCGCGGCCGGTGTGCGTTCTCGATCTCCGGCGAGTGAAGTGCTCATGTCCTGCCGATGGTAGGCCCGGCGGACCGGCTTCCGAATCATCCGTTCGGCTATCCGATGGTGGCCGAACACCCGTCGTGTGGGCCTGCGCAGCGGACCAGGCTGGAGGCAGTCCACCCGTTCGAGTGATGAGAGGTCCTCATGTCAGTCCGCTCCCTGTCCGCGACTCTGGCGCTGTCCGCTGCCCTGGTCAGCGTCGGCGCCGGCGTATCCACTGCGTCCGCCCGGCCCAGTTCCTATGAGCTACCCGGCGACACCGGCGGGTCCAAGTTCGAGGGCATCGGGTACGACACCCGCACGCAGCGGTACTACGTCTCGGAGACCACGGGCGGCGAGATCCACCGCGGCCAACTGCGGTCCGCGACCGCAACCGAGTGGCGTCCCGGCGACGGCACCGACGGCCGCTGGACCGCCCGTGGCGTCACCGTCGACGCGCACGGCCGGGTGTACGTCGCTGGTGGTCCGAACGGCATCGATCACCCCGGTGCGCCGGACCTGTGGGTCTACGACCGTGACGGACGGCTGCTCGCGGCGCTGCGGACCGGCGTACCGAACGCGTTCCTGAACGACCTCGTGATCGGGCCGGACGGAGCGGCGTACGTAACCAACTCGAACGCACCGCAGGTCTTCCGGGTCGCCGAGCAGCACGGCCGCTGGACCATCCGGACCTGGGAGGACGCCACCGCGACGATCCCGACCCAGGCCGGCTTCAACCTCGGCGGCATTGTCCTGTCCCCGGACCGGAGCGCGCTGGTCGTGGCCCAGGGCAACGTCGGCAAGCTCTGGCGGTTCTCGCTGCGCACCGGCGCGGTTTCGGCCGTCGACACCGGTACTGCGGACCTGGGCAACGCCGACGGTCTCGTGCAGGACGGCCGGCAGCTCTGGGTGGTCCGGAACTTCTCCCGCGTGCTGACCACGCTGCAGCTGTCCGGCGACGGCCGTACGGCGCGACTCGTCTCAGCGATCCCCACCGACCCGGACCGGGTGCTCACCACCGCGAAGCTCGCGCAGGGCAGACTGCTGCTCGTCGACAGCAAGTTCGACGAGCCGACCGCGCTCCCGCCGTACCAGGTCATCACCCTGACGCCGCCGCGCCGATGATCCGCGCCATGACCGTGGCCGCCGTCATCCTGCTGACGGCAGCCTGCACGTCCACTGAGAGCCCACCACCGCGGGGGACTACCGCCGTGTCGACAGTCAGCACGCTCGATCAGCAGCTGATCTCCGCCGCCTGGAAGAACGACGTCGCCGAAGCCCGCAGCCTGATCACCAAGGGCGCGGACGTGAACGCGGTCGACGACACCGTGCAGAGCGCCTTCCTGATCGCCGCCAGCGAGGGTTACCTCGACCTGCTCGACCTCACGCTGCAGCATGGCGCGGACATCCGGAGCCTCGACAGCTACCACGGTACGGCGCTGATCCGCGCAGCCGAGCGTGGTCACGCGGCAGTGGTCGGCCGACTGCTCCAGGCCGGGGTGACCGTCGACCACGTCAACAATCTCGGCTGGACCGCCCTGCACGAGGCCGTCCTGCTCGGCAAGGGCACCCCGCAGTACGTCGACACCGTGCGGCTGCTGATCGCCGCCGGAGCCGACCGCAACAAGCCGGCCGAGCGCGACGGCACCACTCCGGTGCAGGGGGCGCGCTCGATGGGCCAGACCGAGGTGGCAGCCGTCCTTGCCACCAAGCGGCCGAGCTCTCCGGCCGCTGCGCTGCTCTCGGCGGCCACCTCCGGCGACGCGAACCAGGCTGCCGCCGCACTGGCCGCCGATGCGCCGATCGAGTCCCGCGATGGCAACCGCCGTACGGCCCTGCTGCTGGCGTCCTTGAACGACCGCGTCGACGTCGCCCGCCTGCTGGTCGCACTCGGCGCGGACCCCGACGCGCAGGACGATCGCCATGACTCGGCCTGGCTCGTCACTGGCGTCACCGGCAGCGTCGCGATGCTCGAGACCCTCCTCCCCGCGAAACCCGACCTCACCCTGCGCAACCGCTTCGGCGGCATCTCGGTGATCCCGGCCAGCGAGCGCGGTCACGTCGACTACGTCCGCCGCGTCGTCCAGACCGGCATCGACGTCAACCACGTCAACAACCTCGGCTGGACAGCGCTCCTGGAAGCCGTCATCCTCGGCCGGGGCACCGAGCCGTGGCAGCAGATCGTCCGCATCCTCCTCGCCGCCGGCGCCGACCCATCCCACCCCGACAACGACGGCGTCACCCCTCTCCGGCACGCCGAGAAGCGCGGCTACAACGAGATCGCCAGAATCCTCCGCGAGGCAGGAGCTCGCTAGGGCCAGATCGAGTACTTCGGAGGACGGCTAGGCCCAGATCGCGGCCGGGGGCCCGTCGCCGAGTACCTCGGGAGGATCGGGGTAGGCGACGGCCCGGCCCTCGGCGTACCGCCTGGCCGTCCACGCCACCGCGGCCGCGTCGAGCACATCGTCAACGGCCGCGAACTCGCCCGCCGGACCGATGTCGCCGGTCAGGCCCAGCCCCACGCTCGCGAGCAGTCGCCTGCGCTCCTCCCCGCCCGCCCAGGTCGACTTCGGATGGCTCAAGGGCCGCCCGGCCATCGTTGCGAAACAGACCTCCGGGTGCACCTCGATCACCGCGCAGCGAGCGCTCGACAGCCAGGCGTCAACCTCGAGGATCTTCCTCCGCAACGCGAACGCCTGCTGGCTGATCCCCGTCCCGGTCGCCTGCACGTTCAGCGCCGAGGCCTCCGCGTGCGTGATCGCCAGCAGCGCCTCCCTGACCGGCGTCGCGAACACCGACGACGCCCGCCGCCCGACCACCCGTCGCGCCAGTACGTCGGCCTGCCGGGACCCCGCCGACGGCAACCCGATCGGAATGTCCACACCCACCACCGCCGGCGCGCCATCCACTTCGGCCGCCTCGACCAACTCCGCGATCGTCGTCCCGAAGTACGCCTTCAGGTCGTCAGCGACCCCCACCCACCCCTTCTTACACGCGTCGACTCCTACTACCCGCGTACCTGCCATCCATTCCTCCGCAAGTCTGATGACACGATTGTCGGGTGCGGGTCTTCTCTGGCGATGTGGACGGTGGTGACGAGGCCAGCGAGTTGGCTGTCGGGCACGCGTTGGTGCGGCAGGTGTCGGCTGGGGAAGTGAAGGAGGCGCTGCGGGTCTATCGGCCGGCCGCGCCGGTGGTGGTGTTCGGCCGGCGGGACACGCGGCTTCCCGGGTTCGGGGCGGCCGTGGGTGCGGCCCGGGCGGCTGGGTTCGAGGCTTTGGTGCGGGCAGTGGGTGGGCGACCGGTCGCGTACACGACCGAGGCGTTGGTGGTGGACCACGTCAAGCACGAACGGCTGGCACCGGACGGTATGGAGACTCGGTTCAAGCAGTACGGGACGCTGTACGCCGACGTGCTCCAAACCCTCGGGATCGACGCGCGGGTCGGAGCGGTGCCTGGCGAGTACTGTCCGGGTGCCCACAGCGTCAACGCGCGCGGTGTGGTGAAACTGGTCGGCACAGGGCAACGCGTCGTACCCAACGGCTGGTTGTTCAGCGCACTGATCGTCGTGGGCGACGACGCGCGTCTCCGACCGCTGTTGGCCGACATCTACCGGCACCTCGAGCTGCCATTCGACCCGGTGTCGGTTGGCTCGCTCTCGACGGAGGTGCCCGGGCTGACCGTGGAAACCGTCGAGCACCAAGTCCTCGACGCGTACGGCGCGGCAGACCCGCAACCACTGGACGACGCGACCCTCGCACTGGCGCAGTCGCTCGCCGGAGATCACCGAGCCGACTAAGACAGGCAACGAGAAGGCAGGTCGAACCACCTGAGGTGGTCGAAGTCCGCGTTCACCTGTCCCTCGGCGTCCGGTCCGGTCTCCTGGCAGGTCGACAGCAACTCTCGCGCCTCCGCCAGGTAGTCCTGCAGGGCTGACTCCGGCGCGGTGTGGTCGTGGCGTGGATACCTCAGCTTGCCGTCGGCGTCGTACCCGACCTGCGACAGGCGCATGGGCGGCTCGACCGGGCCACGATGGTGCCGCCACAGCCCGTTCGCCGGGTCGAACCGGTAGTCGCCGAGCAGCCGCCACCCGTCACGGGCGACCAGCTTGACCGCGTCGACGACGTACGCGAAGACGGCCTCCGAGATGAAGTAGTTGAAGTTCACCCGCACCCAGCCGGGCTTGATCCCCTCGCACCCGTGCAGGATCTCCTCGGCGAACTCGTGCGACCGCTCCAGGTCGATCCCCAGCAGCGTGTGCCCGTACGGGCCCGCGCATGAGCACCCGCCCCGCGACTGGATCCCGAACAGGTCGTTCAGCAGCGCGACGACGAAGTTGTGGTGCAGATACCGACCGGACGGCGCCTTGACCACGAACGACACGATCGACAGCCGCTCGGAGTCCAGATTGCCGAGGATCTGGAGGTGCGGCTCGTCCTTCCACGCCTCGACCGCACGCCGCAGGTACGCGTCCTCGTGCGCGCGGATCACGTCGATCCCGACCGCCTGCTTGAGCTGGAACGCCAGTCCGGCCCGAATCGACCCGATGATCGCCGGCGTGCCGCCCTCCTCCCGGTGCACCGGGTCGTCGAGGTAGCGGTGCTCCAGCGGGTTCACATACGCGACAGTCCCACCACCTGGTACGTCGGGCACCCGGTTGCGGAGCAGTTCCCGCCGGGCCACCAGAACGCCGGGAGTCCCCGGTCCGCCGATGAGCTTGTGTGGACTGAGGAAGATCGCGTCCTTGTACGACAGCGGGTCGGCTTCGGGGTCGCCGTACATCTCGATCTCGACGTACGGCGCCGCGGCGGCACAGTCCCAGAACGACAGAGCGCCGTACCGATGCAGCAGGGCCGACACCCGATGGGTGTTGCTGACGATGCCGGTGACGTTGCTGGCGGCCGAGAACGAGCCGATCTTCACTGGGCGATCGGCGTACTCGATCAGGCGTTTCTCGAGCTGCGGGATGTCGATGTGGCCGTCATGGTCCTGGCTGATCACGACCACGTCGGCGATCGACTCGCGCCACGGGAGCTCGTTGGAGTGGTGCTCGTACGGCCCGATGAACACGACTGGGCGCTGGTCCGGCGGGATCTGGTCGGTGAGGTGGTAGGTGTCGTCCAGCTCGGCCGGGATGCGCAGACCGAGGATGCCGATCAGCTTGTCGATCGCACCGGTCGCACCGGACCCGCAGAAGATCACCGCGGTCGCGTCGTCGCCGCCGACGCTCTGGTGGATGATCCGGCGGGCGTCCTCGCGCAGGCGGGTGGTCTGCAGGCCGGTGCCGCTGGACTCGGTGTGGGTGTTCGCGTACCGCGGGAGGACTTCCTCGCGGATGAAGTCCTCCAGGAAGGTGAGCGCGCGTCCGGACGCGGTGTAGTCCGCGTACGTGACCCGGCGCGGACCGTACGGCCCGGGCATCACCTGGTCGTCACCGATCACCGACGCGCGGATCCGCCGCAGCAGCGGCGTGTCCGGCGGCATCTCCCCCTGGATCCTCATGCCCCAGAGTAGAGCGGACGAGTGACGTTCGTCGCGTGCTGTCGCCGCGAGCTGTGGATAAGGTCGGTGCCAGTCGACGGCGAGGAGTGGGGATGACGTTTTCCAGCGAGCTGTGGGACCGCGGCGGGGCGCCGGTGTACGACGCGATCGTCCAGCACCCGTTCATCACCGGGCTGACCGACGGGACGCTCGACCACGATGCGTTCCGTTACTTCATCGTCCAGGACAGTCACTACCTGCGGGCGTACTCGCGGGCGCTCACCCTGGTCGCCGCACGCGCGGTCGACGAGGACGCGGTCCGCATGTTCGCCCTGCACGCCGCCAACGCCATCGAGGTCGAGCGGTCGCTGCATACGTCGCTGCTGGGCTCTTTGGGCTTGACGCCGGCCGATGTCGACGCAGCCGGGTCCGGGCCGACGACAACGGCGTACATGTCCTATCTGACCGCGGTCTGCGCCACGGGCACGTACGCCGAGGCTGTGGCCGCCGTACTGCCTTGCTACTGGATCTATCGCGACGTCGGCCGCGAACTGCTGAAGCGGTCGTCGCCGGACCCGCTCTACCGCGAGTGGATCGAGACGTACGGCTCGGACGAGTTCGACGCGGTGGTGGAGTCGGTGCTCGCGGTCACGGACGGACTGGACGTGAGCGCGTCGGAGCGGGAACGTTGTCATCAGCACTTCGCTACGACGTGCCGCTACGAATGGATGTTCTGGGACGCCGCGTACCACAAGCTCGATTGGCCGGTGGGATGAAGGACTTCTACGACGTCGTGATCGTCGGGGGCGGGCACAACGGCCTCGTCGCCGCCACCTATCTGGCCCAGTCCGGGCTGTCCACGCTCGTACTGGAGCAACAGGCCCACACCGGCGGCGCAGCGGTCAGCGAGGAGGTGTTCCCCGGTGTGGACGCGCGCCTGTCCCGCTACTCGTACCTGGTCAGCCTGCTGCCCGACAAGGTCGTCGCCGACCTCGGGCTGTCGCTGGACCTCCGCTCCCGCGCAGTGGCGTCGTACACGCCAGTACGACGCTCTGGACGCGATCTGGGCCTGATGGTCGAGCGACCGGAGGGCGCGGCCACCCGGGCGTCGTTCGAGGCACTGACCGGAGGCGATGCCGACTATGCGGCGTGGACCGCCTTCTATGGTGCTGTCGGCTCCCTTGCCGCCGTCATCGCGCCCACACTGCTCGAACCTCTGCAGTCCGCCGCCGCACTGCGCTCATCTGTCGACTCGGCGCTCTGGGACGAGCTCATCGAACGACCTCTCGGCGAAACCATCGAACGACGCTTCACCGACGACACTGTCCGCGGCGTGGTCGCGACGGACTCCGTCATCGGTACGTTCGCATCCCTCCACGACGAGTCATTGATCCAGAACCGGTGCTTCCTGTACCACCTGATCGGCAACGGCACGGGTGAGTGGCGGGTTCCGGTGGGCGGCATGGGCGCGGTCACGGACGCCCTGGCCGCAGCAGCCCGCCGGGCGGGTGCCTCGCTGGTCACCAACGCTGTGGTGACCTCTGTGGAAGCCGATGGGGTGCGTGGGTCGGTCACCTGGATGGGTGGCGACGGTGAGCGGTCGGTCGACTGCTCCTACGTCCTCTCCAACGTCGCACCGGCCACGCTGGACGCGCTGCGTGGTCGTCCTGCCGACGTACAGCCTGAGGGGTCGCAGCTGAAGATCAACCTGCTGCTGCGCCGGCTGCCTAGGTTGAAGTCCGGTGACGACCCGGCGCGGGCCTTCGCCGGGACCTTCCACATCGACGAGGACTACAGCCAACTGGAGTCGGCCTACCTCGACGCGGCCGCCGGCCTGCTGCCCGCCGTACCTCCCTCGGAGGTCTACTGCCACTCCCTCACCGACCCGTCGATCCTGTCGCCGGCATTGGTTGCCTCCGGCCACCACACGCTGACCGTCTTCGGCGTCCACTTCCCCGCCCGCTTGTTTGCCTCCGACAACGACGCCACCCGCGCCGAAGCCGCCCGCCGGGTGCTGGCCGGCCTGGAGTCCTACCTGGCCGAACCGCTCGAGGACTGCATCGCCCGCGACGCCGACGGGAACCTCTGCGTCGAGGCCAAGACGCCGTACGACATCGAGCAATCCGTCGGCATGCCCGGCGGCCACATCTTCCACGGCGACCTCCAGTGGCCCTGGGCCACCGACGACACCGACGTCGGCCGCTGGGGCACCGAGACCGACGTCGCCAACCTCCTGATCTGCGGCTCCGGCGCCCGCCGCGGCGGCGCCGTCTCCGGCCTCGGCGGCCACAACGCCGCCATGACCATCCTCACCCGCTAACCGATTTCGCATCTCCCCGATCCCCCTGCTACGATCCTCATCGTTCGCAAGCGCCGCTAGCTCAATTGGCAGAGCAGCTGACTCTTAATCAGCGGGTTCGGGGTTCGAGTCCCTGGCGGCGCACAAACACCCAGGTCACAGCAGTGGCCTGGGTTTCTTCATGTCTGGCACGGACCCTTTACGTGCCTCATTGCCAGAAGTCGCCTTCGACCTGAGCTCCTTCTCTCGACCTCAGGTCGCCCTCGTATCTCCTCGCTGCACCTCGTCAACCTTCATCTGATCGTGACTGTGCGTCACATCACATCGGTTCGCATCGTTGTCGACTTCTCGGATTCGGTCCCCCGCCCAGCGTTGAGCAACCAACCGTCGTTCAGGTTGGAGGCTTGAGATGTCGAGGTCACCGCTGCCCATCGGAACCTGGGGAAGCATCTCCACTAGCGTCGAGCGGACCGACGACAAGGGAAAGCCCGTGGCCTACCGGTCGAAGGCGAAGTTCCGCGACCACGACGGCCACGTCCGCGTCGTCAGCGCGTTCGGCAAGACCAAGACAGCGGCCGAGCGTGCCCTGCAGACGAGGCTCCAAGACCGCGCCAAGACCACCCAGTCCGGCGACCTCACCACAATGCACAAGATCAACCACCTGCTCGACCTCTGGGAGCAGCGATTCGAGCGGCTGGTTGCCGACGGGAAACGCTCTCCCACCTCCCTCGACACCTACCGGCGCGCGATCAAGAACCACGTTCGCCCCGCCCTCGGCGAATACCGCATCGGCGAAGCCACCACACCCCGCATCGACACCGTCATCGCCAAGATCAAGACCACCGCCGGCGCGCCGACCGCCAAAACCTGCCGCGCCGTCATCTCCGGCGCCATGAAACTTGCCGTCCGCTACGGCGCCATCTCGGTCAACCCCGTCCGCGAAGTCGACACCATCGAATCCCAACCCAAGAGCCCACCCAGGTCCCTGACGACCGAAGAAGTCACCCTCCTCCGCAAACACCTCAACGCCGACGACTGCGCAGTACAGGCCGACCTCCCCGACCTGACAACCTTCATGCTCGCCACCGGCGTCCGCATCGGCGAAGCCCTCGCCGTCCTCTGGTCCCAAGTCGACCTCGAAGCCGGCACCGTCGAAATCACCCACACGATCGTCCGCGTTAAGGGCCAAGGTCTCCTCCGCAAGACCACCAAGTCCAGAGCTGGCCAACGCCTCCTCCATCTCCCCGACTGGGCACTCGCCATGCTCCGCACCCGCCACGCCGCCGGCATCCGCTTCGACGACCCTGTCTTCGCCGACTCCCTCGGCGGCTTCCGCGACCCCACCAACGTCCGCCGCTCCCTCCGCACCGCCCTGTCCCCCGTCGGCGCCACCGCCCGCCGCGACCTCGGCCTCAGCCTCCGCGCCCTCCGCCGCCAAACCGGCATGACCCGCAAACAGGTCGCCGACCACCTCCACTGGCCCCAAACCAGAATCGAACTCATCGAAACCGGCCGCATCAAGGTCGACCACCAACTGGTCGCCACCCTCGTCACGACCTACGGCATCCAACTCGCGAACCACCACCCCCTACTCGCCCATGTCCACGACGCCGCCCAACCAACCGAATCCGACCGGCTCGCCTGGATCCGCTCCCACGCCCTCCGCAAAACGACCGCCACCGCCCTCGACCAAGCCGGCCACACCGCCCGCCAAATCGCCGACCAACTAGGCCAAGCCAAAGTCTCCATAACCCAAGACATCTACATGGGCCGCCAAGCCGCCAACCCCGCCGCCGCCCAAGCCCTCCAACAAGCTTTCGACGACCCCGAGCTCCCCTGAGAATGCGCACGTGTCCCGTAGCGCCAGGATGTTCCAGATCCCGTCCACACGTGTGTCGCCGCCGACACAGCGAGAAGTCGGGCAATTCCGCCTCCGATGACGTAGCGTGATTGAGTATTCACGAGTGCACAAGGGAGGCTGCGGCGTGACCGACGTGCTCTGGGAACTCGAACCAGCAACCGCGGCCAAGCATCAGCTGGACAAGCGCTACCTCGACGCTTGGTGCCAATCCTGCTGCAACCCACGCAACGCGGCTACCTCCAACGACGAGTCACTTATCTCGACGCGTTCGCCGGGCCAGGAAGTTATCTCGGTGGAGAAGGGGGCTCGCCGATCTTCGTGCTGAACCGCCTTCTTCACCACACCGCAGTCGAACGAATGCAGCTTAGCCGTGAACGCGTTCGGCTGGTATTCATCGAGAAGGACCGGGCGCGCTTCGAGCAGTTGTCCACGGAACTTGCTGCTAGGTTCGGAGATCTCGACGCTCTACCCGTGACCGTCGTCGTCCGGCGCTGCGATGCCGCGCAGCTCACGCCTCCGTTGCTCAGCGAGTTCGGTCAGTGGTCCCACCCGACCTCTCCCGCCCGGAGCGCGGTCGCTAGGAGGCGTTTCATGCACGGAGAGCTTTGACTGGCGGCTGTGTCAATCACCTACCGCCGACCGTCTAGATCGCGATGGCCAAACAGAGCCCAGATCAGCCCAGATCGCATTCAACTACGACGTCTTAGACAGCTGACACTCACTCGTTGTCCCATGTCGGGAAGAGAGCAGGGACCAAGCCAAGACCTGCTTTGAAGCGGTCTCGCCATTGGGATTGGTCCTCGCGAAAGTTCTCATGCCACGTCAGGATGTCGCGATCTCGTAGCGCGGAGTCAAACGACAGGTACAGCGCGGTGTCCACCAGTCCCGATGCGAACTTGGCGGCGCTCCAGATCGACTCTCGCGTGGTCGGTCCGCCATGGGCGAGCGAATCGCGGACGCGCGAGAGTCGCCGGACCTGGATTGACCATTCATCCCGCAGAGAGGCAATCCACTCGTCTGATCGATCCGCGTTCCACAGGCGTGCCCGCAGAGTGCGGATCCTCCTCGCCCCGGTGGAGCCACTGCCGCGCAGTCGTTCGATCTCCTCCAGTCGAGAGATCGCCGAGATGTAGTCGAACTGGATCATCTTCGCCTCGAAGCTGATGATCTCGCGGCGCAATTGCTCCAGCGCATGGTGGTCGACGCTGTCCTCAAACTCAAGACCATTGTCGGGCGACAGCCCGGAGTGGGTCGACTCCTGGATCGAGTTCAGCACCTTCGCCCGTACGTCCGCCCATTGCAGATAGCGGTTTGCGTAGCTGTCCCAATTCGGAAGCTCGACTCTGGCCGCTATCAGGTCGAGCACACGTACGCCGACGAGCACCGCCCCAGCATCGTGACCGTTACTCGCCTCCCGCCACCATCGGAGTGTCTCCGCCCATTCGCGTACCTCGCCGCTCCGGAAACGCGCTACCTCGGCGACGGCAAGAACCTGTTCGAGTTCATCGACTACTGCGTCCAATCTCGGGACGACGTCGACCCGGGGGGTGCGCTCCTTGAAGCCCAGCGAGCTGGCGACGATCTCCCCATCCATCGCGTGCCAGTACCCCTCGAGCCTCGTCCAGTTGTTGCGCCTGCCAGCTCGATGCTTGGCGAGCGTAACCAGCGCATCCACGACCCCGGCCGCCACCTCGGGCGCATTGCTCAAGCTCTGTCGGCCGAGGTCCATCCGCGTGAACACGAACTGCTCATTCTCAGGAAGCGAGGAGAAGTCCCACACCGCCGGCCGGCTGCGAAGTTCAGGCGGGATATCGACCCACGGCGACGGCTCTTCCATTTCCACCAGTCCCCTGAGCCAACGCCCGGTAAAGATCGTCAGATCTCCCAGGCGCAGATCGATGCCATCGATGCTCGCGCGTGTGAAGACATGCCAGACCACGTGATGGCGTTCTTCCGGAGTACTCAGCAGGATCCGCTCCGCCAACTGCAGCCGCTCCTCGACGCTCAGTTGGATCTGATTCGCATCGTTCGTCAGAATCCCGGACAGATGACTCGAGAGTTGGCTCTGGTCGCGCCCACCTGTTGCCGCGACGTTCCAGAAGAAACCCCGAGCTGCCAGACATTCCTCAACGGTCGCATCTGAGTCTCGCAGCAACCGTAGATAGTCCAGCCATGCAGCGTAGAGGCTCGCACGCTCCTTGAGCCTCCCGAGCAGCGTCTCCAATCGCGCGCGAAGGATCTGCCGCTCTGCAGCGATCGCGATGTACCCGCGCGCACGCTCCTGCCGTACCGACTCGAGCTCGGCTTCGAGAACTCCGGCCAAGTGTGGACCGAGGCTGTCGAGTGACGACTGCAGTTCAGCCAGAACGGAGGACCATCCGGGACGATGGTTGCGCCGGTCGAACCGACGAGGGTCGCGCAGCCAGGCAAGCACCTCCTCCGCGGCCAACGTGAGGTCGAGCCTTGGCGGAGACGGATGTGGATTGCGAAAGGAATTCCATTGGAGCAGCCGAGCTGCCTCTACCAATGACGCCGACGCAGCCTCTTCGTCCATACCATGCATCTTCGCAACTCCTGGAACGGTGTTCGTTGCTGACTCGCGATAACTCAGCATCGCCCGGCCCGTCCGCGCTATCACGCTTCGGTTGCCGATCGAGCACACGTGCCCCACTCACGCGCCATGAACCGCACCGGACAGTCCGCGACATCCTTCTGGAGAGCGGCGCCTCCGCGGCCGCCTTAGACGCCCTCGACCCCGGCCAAGTCCACCTCACCCGACTCGACCGCTTCTCCCACGAAATCAGCGGCGGCGAACTCCAACGTGTCGACCTCGCGCGAGCGCTCCTCACCAACCCCCGCTACCTCATCACCGACGTATGACCGCCAGCGTCGACGCCCTCACCCAAGCCCGCATCTGGCACTTCCTCCTCGAGCGGTCCGCGCTGGCACTAGTACGAGGTCGGCAACTCCCGAGACGTACGCTGCCTCGACTGTCGGTGGCGGGTGACTACCGTGCGACTGCACATTCATCGCTCGACTGGCCAGCAGGGTGAGTGGCTGGTCACCCACCCCGACGCTCAGCCGCTCAGTCGTGGTACATGCCGAACCAGTCCGGCTCCGCGGTTGGTGTGTAGGGCCAGTCAGACTTCCGCGGCAGGGCACCTCGCGAGCGTTCGGCCTGAGCGGGGGTCATGAAGATGCCGAACAAGTCGTTGCCGCCGTTGAGGGCGTACAGCGCGAGCCGCTGCCCCGCCAGTTGCCGGTTCACAATGTCGAACAGGGCATACGTCGCTAGCCCCCAACAGTCCGAGGCGGGGATCGACGGGCCAGAGATTGAGTAGCTAGTTCCGCCACACTGCACGACGTACGTGCCGGCCTCGGCATCAGCGTGCTCACTGACCGAAGCCGACGCGATTCCGAGCTCACTGAGCTCCCTTGACAACTCCTCATAAGCAGCCGCGACGGCCTGCTCTGCCAGTTCCTCGGCATCCAGTATGAGCGCGGCGTCATAGTCGATCGCGCCGGTGCGATCGTCGACGGGATTGGTCATGGCGCCAACCTACTTGCCGAACGGATCGCGGCAGATCCGGACGCTCCGTGGCGACTCGTGCGCGTGACTCGTCCGCGCGGAGTCATGGACGAGATACCAGTGGGCGGGTTAACAGGGCTCGCCTCGTCGTGAAACGACGATGAACGCATCGAGCGTGCGCATGCACTACGCAATCGGGCGGATCACCCGTCGCGGGAGATGTTGGCCGATCAGATGGTCGCCGGTCAGAGTCCTCCTGCTCCCCACTCGGACGACTTGCCCTCACCCTCGATCCTCGTCTTCTTTGCGACGGCTCGCGGGTTGTTGTCCGTCAGCGGCGCCCGACGGTGCTTTACGTCGTAGACGATGGCCCAGATCGTCAGGAGTCCGATGGGCACGATGATCAGCAGTAAGAAGAGCATGGCGCACCTCCCGCGCTAAGCGTCTTCGACGCTACTCCTCCTGCGCGGCCGGGGATAGCGCGACGATTGCCGTTCAGTCGAACCTTGCATCAAGCGCTCATCGGCATGACAGCGCATCACTGTCCGCGGCATGTCCGTGCGACTTCCGACCTTCCTTACAAGTGCCGCGACAGATGTTGGCGGCGGTGTACGGCGTGTGGCTCTGAGCGGGTTTCGGACCGCCCGAGCAAGCCCGTCCACCCGCGTGCGGTGTCTCGTTAGCAGCCCTGTTAGCACTCGACGCGGAAGACCAAGACACTGGAGCCATCTGGTGCCGACCACCGATACGCCATGAGGCACCAGCCGATCTCCGGATCGACGTAACCGTCGTCGGAGATGTAGAGCGCTTGGACAGCCGTCGCTTCCATGCACTTACCGGGTGACCGGGAACTCGGTAGATCTTCGGCGGGTAATCGACGGTGTCATCGACAAGGAGCAGGCCAATCGACGGTGACGACCGGATCAGCGCTTCGATCTCGGCGCGGTTGAGCCATTCGCCGTCTCCAGATTCCCGGAGCGTCAATCCACCGCCGGCCGCCTCAATCTCGTCACCATGCAGCTTGTTCGGCGCATACCGCAGATCATCAGCGGCCTCCGCGAGTTCCCTCGGGTCGAACTCCATCCGTGCGCCTTTCCCTCGTCGCCAAGACAGATCGTGGCCATTGTTGCCCCGTCCCCGTGAGAGCTGCCAAACCAGGTCACTACGGCGCGTATCAAGAGTCGGCTTGCCGATCCCGCCGGGACGCCTCTGGCGCTGTTGAGACGGTCGAAGGGCCCGGCTCCTGCAACAGTGCCTGGTGGATCCGTACAAGGTGCAGAGCACTCAAGCGACCCAGATGGAGTGGAGTACTACAGGGTCGTTTGAACCCGCGCGGCCAGCGTCAGCGCGGCCCGGCGAACGAGGCCATCACCTGTGGTTCGCAGGGGTCGAGACATCCTCAACTCGGCATGAGCGCGTTTCACTCTCGGCGGCATGTCAGTGCGTTTCGGGGAGCAGAGCAGCTACCTCTTCAGCGCCCACTCTCTGGGCCAGGTCACGCGGAGTTGCTCCGGCTTCGTTGACGATGTCCGGATCAGCGCCAGCCTTGAGGAGCGCTGCCACTGTCGCTTCTTTCCCACGCGAGTTGAACACCGCACGCCACAGCGGTGTATTCCCGAACCGATCTCGCGTGTCCACTGGCCCTCCAGCTTCTAGTGGTCCGTTTCTGAAGTTTGGTGACGGTTGGCTTTGGCGAGGACCTGGTCGGCGGTTTTGGTCCAGACGAACGGGTGGCAGCGGTCGTTCC